>JBFKOL010000017.1:0-27704 GCA_041628815.1 Saprospiraceae bacterium
TATGATGGTCTTTTGTCTGTACGGCATGAGCAACTTGTTTTCGCCCTGCATTCTTGAGGAAGTTCCTGCCGCCAGAATTACTGCATTGATCATAGGCGCAATTATACTATTTCTACCAATTAAATACAGAAGGTATTGAGGGAGTGCTTACTCCTGACTGTGAGATTAAGCCGTCTTACTCAGATAAAAGTTGAACAAATAAAGATTTCTGTCCTTCATTATAGGGCAGGAAAGTAGATACACCAGACCTGATAAAAATAAGTATATTTCGGTTATCGAAAGACCGGCATCCTAAAACATCAATCACTTGACAAAGACCGATGAACAAAAGCTTGACTTAAAGCTACTGGCCAGGATTATTGGGCTGGCCTCGCCTTATGTATTGCTCTTTGCCGGTACGATCATTCTCGCTATAGTTCTGGCTCCTGTTTCCATGCTCAGGCCATACCTGGTGTCGGTAATGGTAGACGATTTTATACTGAGCAATGACTTGCCTGGGCTCTACAAGATGGGGGTAATATTTGTTGCCGTTATCGTTCTTACGGCGCTACTGCGTTATTTGCTAATTTATTTTTCGTCCCTACTTGGTCAAAATGTTGTCAGGGATCTCAGGTGCAAAGTTTTTGATCACATTACCTCCCTTCGGTTGAGGTATTTCGATCAAACACCCATTGGGAAAGCCACGACGAGGACCATTAATGATATCGAAACAATGAATACGGTTTTTACCCAGGGCATGGTCACCATGGCGGCAGATATGCTGGGTATTTTTGCCGTTATCGGTATCATGTTGTTTACGAGTTGGAAACTTACCTTGCTCGTCCTTGCCACATTGCCACTCTTGATGATAGCCACTTACATTTTTAAGGAAAAGGTAAAGGTGGCGTTTCAAAAGGTGCGCAAGCAACTCGCCGAAATGAACGCCTTTCTCCAAGAGCGCATTACCGGTATGAATGTCATCCAGATTTTCAATGCCGAAAAGCAGGAAATGGATAAATTCAGGACCATCAATTCACGGTATACGCAGGCCAACCTCGACGCGATCAACTACTATGCAGTTTTCTTTCCTGTCGTCGAATTCATCAATTACCTGGCCCTGGCCATTCTGGTTTACCTGGGGGCGCGGTACGTGATCGATGAAACCGTCTCACTGGGGGCTCTGCTTGCATTTCCCTGGTACATCAATTTACTCTTCAGGCCCGTGCGATTGCTGGCGGATAAGTTCAATACCCTCCAAATGGGTATGGTGGCGGCCGAAAGGATTTTCAATGTCCTGGACAACCGTGAAATCATAGAGGACATAGGATACCGGAAGCCCGACAAAATACGCGGGCGCGTCGAATTCGACGGTGTACATTTTTCTTATGACGGTGAGACACCCGTCCTGACCGATGTTTCCTTCAGGCTCAAAGAAGGAGAGTCGCTGGCCATTGTAGGTAGTACCGGCTCCGGAAAGACTACGATCATCAATATCCTTGGACGCTTTTATGAGATTGAACGAGGTAATATTCTGATCGATGATGTCAATATTTCTGAATACTCCCTGAGCCACCTGAGAAGCCGTATGGCCATTGTTTTACAGGACATATTCTTATTTCACGGTACGGTGATGGAGAATATAACGCTTAAGGATCCATCCATCTCCATGGAAAAGGTCCTGAAAGCATCAAAGGCCATTGGAGCACACAGGTATATTAACGATTTACCGGATGGTTATGATCATATGGTGATGGAGCGGGTAGCCAACCTCTCTACAGGACAGCGTCAATTGATATCGTTTGTCAGAGCACTGGTCTTCGATCCCGACATATTGATTCTGGATGAGGCTACGTCTTCGATAGATACGGAAACAGAAGCCATCATTCAGTACGCCATAGAAAAGCTTATTGCCAGGCGTACTTCCATCATCATTGCTCACCGTCTTTCCACGATCAAAAATGCCGATCACATTATGGTCCTGGAAAAGGGAAAAATAATGGAGTTCGGTTCTCATGAAACACTTTTAAAAAATGAGTCGGGCAGGTACCGGGAGCTCTATGAGATGCAGTTTGAGGAGGTTCAATCAGAAGTGTGAATTGAATTAATCCCATAAAACACATCGTTCATCTAATTGTGGGCACCTTTCCTTGACCCATTGCGTTATTTTTGTGCAACAACTCAATGTTATGAATACCTATAAAACATTCAGAACTACCGGAATCCATCCCGTCGTATTTTTCGTTATTCTCGGTCTGTTTCTATTCATCTTTATCAAAATACTCAGAGGGTTAATAGGCTTGCTGGCCATATTGACTCCTGTTTTTCTGATAGCTGCTGCCATCATCAATCATAGGGTATTAACAGGATATGCCAAATGGTTGGTAGCTTCACTGAAGTCCAATCCAGTCTTCGGAATCCTGGCCGTTGCGTTCACCATCTTTGCCTTTCCACTTGTCTCTGCATATTTATTGCTTAAAGCCATCAATGGCAGGAGTGAAAAAAGCGAAACCAAGCAAATTAAAGGTGAATACATTGCTTATGAAGAGGTCGACGAAGATTTTCTTGATTTAACGGATGTGAAAAACAAGAAGAAAGACATCGAAGATCGTTACAACGACCTGATCGATTCGTAACATCGGTTTAAAGTTTTACCTTAGGGGCAGTTGTCATCCTGAGACTTTTGATTGTTCTCAATTATTTCCTTGTCATATTGTTACTACTGATCAGTGCCGGTTATGTGGTACTGATAGGCTGGCTTCGCAAAGTTTGGATCACCGACCAGTCTCCTGCGGTCCAGCACCGCTCCAAGCTTCCATTCATTTCGGTGGTTTTGGTCGGAAGGAACGAAGAGAACAACATTCGGAAATGCTTGCAAGCCATTGCCGGAAACGACTATCCTCCTTCTCACTTCGAAATTATTTACGTCGATGATCACTCCGAAGACAATACTCTGATCATCGCTTCTGGCCTGGGAATACCCCAAATAAAGGTGATGGACATGTCCGGTCTGGGCGTGACCCCATTTGGAAGAGCATTGAAAAAAGCAGGGCAATACCACGGAATTACACATTCTGCCGGCGAAATCATAGCATGCACGGATGCAGATTGTCAAGTAGGATCGGCTTGGTTGAGAAGTATTGCCAATGAGTTTAACTACGCAAATCCGGACTTCCTTACGGGGCCCGTATTTGTTCCTTCCGAAGGGACGTGGATATCGCGATTTGAAGATTTGGATGCAAGGGGCACCATGGCCATGACCAAAGCCGGAATCTCTTCTGGACATATTCATCTCGCCAATGGCGCAAATATGGCATTCAAAAGAAAGGCATACGATGCATATACGATGAGTACCCAAAACATACGTGCTTCCGGGGACGATGTATTTTTGGTCCGGTGGCTTGCCCAAAACGGATATTCCATCAGATTCAACGCAAACCCATCCGCGATAGTGATGACGTCTCCAAAACGCCGGTGGATTGATCTATGGCAGCAGCGCCTGCGCTGGGCAACCAAGACGCGCGACTATCTAGCCAGCAAGGTGGTCGTTCTTTATGTTTTTTTATGGATATTTTTTGCTGGTATAGTTTTAAGTCCATTGTACTTACTTCTACATCCCGGGTGGTGGTGGCTGGTGACCATTCCCTTCTTGTCCAAGCTTTTGGCGGATGTATGGCTTTTCAAAGCTATGGAGCGCTCATATCAACTGGCTGTGGTCCGGTGGCGTCATGTGATTCCATTGTCATTCATCTATTGCTGTTACTTTCTGGCCATGTCGGTGTGTGGGTTATTTGTAAAAAGCTACCATTGGAAGGGCAGGAAGGTATCTTAACGTCGGCCTTCAAGAAGTCCAAGCTGCTGGAAAATTTTCAGTTGCGGAGCATAGGTCTTGGATATGTTTTCCCTGGTAAAAACATCCTTTGTGGGACCACAAGCTATCAATCTTTGGTTCAGCATGATGATCTGGTCAAAGTAGTCATCTGCTGATGCGAGATCATGGTGAACCACCATAAAGGTGTTCCCTTCGGCCGCCATATACTTCATGATATCGATGATCTTGTGTTCGGTGGTCATATCCACGCCTACGAATGGCTCGTCTAGAAGAAAGATTCTCGCTTCCTGGCACAATGCCCTTGCGAGGAATACACGTTGCTGCTGACCTCCCGATAGAGCTCCAATCTGCCGGTTCCTCAATTCTTCGATGCCCATTTTAACCAGGGCTTCTTCCGCCTTGTTCCGGTCATCTTTATTCATTCGTTCGAAAAATCGTTTGTGGGGATAACGACCCATGAGCACGATGTCGAACACCGTTGCAGGGAAAGACCAGTCGACTTCATCTTTTTGGGGGACATACGCCATTACCTTACGCACTTCGTCTATCGGCTTTCCCTCGATTTGGATATGACCTGTGTTAACTGGAATGATACCGAGAATCGCTTTGAAAAGCGTAGATTTACCCGCGCCGTTTGGACCTATTACCCCATAGATACTTCCCGGTGTAAGATCGAGAAAAATATTGGCAAGGACCCTTGTACTTTCGTACGATACAGAGAGACCTTTGACGCTGATTACCGGTTTCATCGGTTACTTGTTTAATCTTATCAATACGACAATCAGTATGGCGACGGAGAGCAATCCGAGATAGACGTAGGGCATCAAACTCCCTGATTCGCCAGAATTGTCGGCGGAGGAATGGTCTTGCGACAATGCTTCGACAATGGTATCCGTATTGTACCTCAGCATGTTCACATATGTATTGGCCGGGCTGTTGTCATCACCCAGGGAGTCAGCATAGAGCTTGCCTCCGATATGCACCTTATTATCTTTTGCTATCTGTTCAATTAATTTGGGATTGATGGTGCTTTCTATAAATACTGCAGGAACTTCGCTTTCCCTTATGGTGCGTGAAACCCTCAGGATATCGGATGTCTGTGGTTCTGCTTCGGTTGAAATGCCCATAATGGCTTCAAGCTTGATACCGTATCGCTTGCCATAATATTGGAAGGCGTCATGTGATGTGATCAATACTCGCCGTTTTTCGGGAATAGAGGCGATCGCCTTTAAGATATACTGATCCAGATCGGTCAGTTCGCCCAAGTATCTCGCGAGGTTTTGTTGGTAGAAATTTTGATTTACCGGGTCAAGGGTTTTCAATGCCTGCGCAATGTTCCGGGCATATTGCTTCCCATTTTCCACCGACATCCACGCATGTGGATCGACTGAGTTTTTGTAGGTCTGGCTGGACAACGGCTCTAAACCTTCAGTGACGACTACTACATCCGCTTTGGTACCTGAATTGGCAATAAGCTCATTGATCCATCCTTCAAAGGTCAAACCATTAACCAGGATCAGGTCGGCATTGTTGACCATTTGAACATCTCTTGGAGTGGGTTCATACAAATGCGGATCGCCACCGATGGGCACAATCATGCGCACGTTTACTTTATCACCTGCCATTTGCCGGGTCATGTCTGCAATCATGGAAGCTGAAGCCACCACCAGAGGTTTGTCTTGTCCTCTCAGCAGTATGGCTGAAGCCATTATCAAAATCGTGACAATGCATTTAAAGTCAGTCATCTTGTTTGATTCTCTTGATTAACAGGCTTTTACTGACCATGGCACTTATCGTCGTTTCGTCCCGGTCGATTTTTAGCACAAGTGATCTGTCGTAACTATTTACACTATTGACCTCAATTTCTTTGCCCAGAGCTATGCCTTTTTCATCCAGATGTTTTAGAAAGGAAGGATCGTGTTTTTTAACCCCGACGAGGACTCCTTTATCTCCGGGCTTCATGATATCCATGCTTACCTGGTCTCGCAGTGTAAATTTTCCATCTGAATTGGGTATGGGGTCTCCGTGGGGGTCAAATTTGGGAAAGTCGAGAAATGCATCAAGGCGATCTATCAGCTCAGCTGATTTGATGTGTTCCAGCTGTTCGGCTATGTCGTGCACTTCTCCCCAGGTAAAGTCGAGTTTTTCCACCAGAAATGTTTCCCATAGACGGTGTTTTCTTATGAGGTTGGTCGCTATGGCATATCCGTCTTGTGTCAATTTGGCCCCCTTGTATTTTTCGTAATGGATCAGTTTTTTCGAGGCAAGTTTTTTCATCATATCCGTGACCGATGCCGCGGTCGTCTTCAGCTGGCCTGCTATAGCATTGGTCGATACAGGGCTTTGTATGCTTTCGTAGAGATGATAAATCGATTTGAGGTAATTCTCTTCCGTCTGCGTCAGCATGAATTTTTCACCAAAAATAAAGTATTTAGATTAATCTAAAAAACAAATTTAGGTTATTTAAATAATGAGCAAGAGATGTTGATGTTCAATGCTTACAGGATTGGGTCAGATATTAAAATAACCTTACATTTGCACCTCTTTTAATAAAATAAGATTCAATACTATGCTACAGAACCTTATATATGTCATTCCGGTGTTTGGGGTAATCGCCCTATTGTACACCTTTTGGAAGTCATCCTGGGTATCTAAACAGGACGAGGGTACGGACCGGATGTCGATGATCGGACGGAATATTGCTTCAGGTGCCATGGCTTTCCTAAAGGCCGAGTACAGGGTGCTGGCCATATTTGTGCTTGCCGTTGCGGTCATCCTTGCACTTACTGCGGATCAGACTGTATCATCATGGCTAGTAGGGGTATCCTTTATCATCGGGGCCATTTGTTCGGGGCTCGCTGGATTTATGGGTATGCGAATAGCGACAAAAGCGAATGTACGCACGACCAATGCAGCGAGGACGAGTTTGGGAAAAGCGCTCGAAGTGGCATTTGCCGGCGGATCGGTAATGGGACTTGGAGTGGTTGGTCTTGGAGTTTTGGGTCTCGGAATACTGTTCATCGCCTATTCGGGCATGGGATGGGACATTGCAAAAGTAATCAATGTGATAACGGGATTTTCTTTCGGTGCGAGTTCTATAGCCCTGTTTGCCCGGGTGGGCGGTGGTATCTATACCAAAGCGGCCGATGTAGGTGCAGACCTGGTGGGAAAGGTTGAGGCGGGGATCCCCGAAGATCATCCTTTAAACCCGGCCACCATTGCGGACAATGTCGGTGATAACGTTGGTGATGTGGCAGGAATGGGTGCCGATTTGTTTGAGTCATACGTCGGATCCATTATCGGCACCATGGTACTCGGTGCTGCCTTTATCGGAGTCGTAGGATTTGAAAGCTCCAATGAAATGGGAGGGCTCAATGCAGTCGTGCTCCCTCTTGTGCTGGCCGGAATCGGTATACTCACCTCAATAGTAGGTACTTTTTTTGTACGGGTAGCAGAAGGTGGTGATCCTCAGAAAGCCTTGAACCGCGGAGAATTTATTTCAGCCGCCATTATGCTTGTGGCTACCTTCTTCATCGTCAAAACCCTGTTGCCAGAAACATGGAGTTTTGCCGGATCTACCTATACTTCCATGGGTGTATTCTGGGCGGTAATTTTTGGACTTGCAGCCGGTTTGCTCATTGGAATAATCACGGAATTCTATACGGGGACAGGCACCAAACCAGTTAAAGGAATCGTAGATCAGTCACTGACTGGATCGGCGACCAATATCATCGCAGGGCTCGGAGTGGGGATGCAGTCGACATTCATACCGATATTAATCCTTGCTGCGGCTATCATTGGTGCACATCAATTTGCCGGTCTGTACGGCATCGCCATTGCCGCGGTGGGCATGCTTTCCAATACGGGCATACAGCTGGCAGTGGATGCTTATGGTCCCATATCGGACAACGCCGGTGGTATTGCGGAGATGTCAGATCTGCCCAAAGAGGTGCGCAAAAGGACTGATAAACTGGACGCTGTAGGCAACACCACAGCCGCTATCGGCAAAGGATTTGCGATAGGGTCAGCGGCACTGACCGCCCTGGCTCTCTTTGCGGCTTTCATGACGACTGCCAAAATAGAAAGCATTGATATCTCAAAACCCGTCGTTATGGCAGGATTGCTAATAGGGGGAATGCTTCCCTTCCTGTTCTCCTCTCTTGCCATGGGTGCGGTAGGTCGTGCAGCAATGGATATGATCACAGAAGTAAGAAGACAATTCAAGAATATTCCGGAACTCAAAGCAGCACTCGCAGCAATGAGAACCAATCAAGGCAAAGATTTTAAGGAATGGTCGAAGACCGACCAGGAGATATTTTCTGCTGCCGACGGCAAAGCAGAATACAGCAAATGCGTAGAAATTTCCACGAAAGCATCGATCCGTGAAATGATACTTCCGGGCATGGTGGCCGTCTTAAGTCCTGTCATCATAGGTTTTGGACCAAGACTCTTCGGATCCGATATGGGTGCCGAAATGCTCGGAGGACTGCTGGCCGGTGTTACAGTATGTGGCGTACTCATGGCCATATTCCAGTCGAATGCTGGAGGGGCATGGGACAATGCCAAGAAAATGTTCGAAGAAGGTGTGGACATCAATGGTACCATGTACTACAAGGGATCAGATCCGCATAAAGCAGCGGTTGTTGGCGATACAGTAGGTGACCCATTCAAGGATACCTCAGGCCCTTCACTGAACATTTTGCTCAAATTAATGTCAGTGGTAGCCCTGGTAATAGCACCGCTCCTATAGGCCTGAATTTGTTGTTATAACTTTTTAGTTATTCAATCGTTAAAGTAAAAGTGCCTGCCGATTGCGGCAGGCACTTTTATTGTAAATGCCGTATATTTAGTTCATTCATACCTTGAGAAAACACGATTCAAAATGATAAGACTTCTGATACTTGGTGTAGTAGGCGCTTGTAGTTTTTTCTTTGGCTCCATACTCCATGAGGAAAACGACGTAGAACGTGAGAGAATGATTCAGAATGCTGTGCTCAGCATACTGGACCAGGCGCACTTCAATCCTGTAGATTTGAATGATGAGTTCTCGGATGAAGCTTTCGATGAATTTCTCCAATACATAGACGGCAGGAAGCGCTTTTTCACCAAGGAAGATTTAGTTAAGTTGGAAGTCTACAGGTTTGAGCTGGACAACCAGGCTAAAATAGGTTCTCTGGCGTTTTTTGACCTGGCTAACGAACTTCTCGAAAAGAGAATTGGAGAGGCCGAAGTGCTTTACCAGGACATATTGAGTAAGCCTTTTAATTTCGATGTGAACGAAAGTTATGAGTTTGATCCGGACAAAAAGGATTATGTGTCAAATAGTGTTGAGCTTCGTGACCGTTGGAGAAAAGCTCTGAAATACGATGTAATGATTAAAGTCGAAAGCAGACTGAAGAGACAAGAGGAGGACCCGGATGTAGAAAAAAAGACTTTTGCACAAATTGAAGAATCGGCCCGGAAAGATGTTCGGGAGACTTACGATAAATGGTATAAAACATTCAAAAAGGTTAAGAGGTCTGACAGGTTCGAGGCTTATCTGAACACTTTTGCACATCTCTTTGACCCTCATTCTGAATACTTTAACCCCAAGGAAAAACAGGATTTTGACATCAGCATGGGTGGAAAATTGGAGGGTATTGGTGCCAGGTTAAGGACCGAAGGAGATCTGACACAGGTCGTACATGTAGTGCCGGGAGGCCCTGTCTGGAAAGGTAAACAAATTGAAGTCAATGATCTGATATTGAAAGTCAAGCAAAAGGGTGAAGAAGCCGTCGATGTATTTGGAATGCGGATCGATGATGTAGTGTCCATGATCAGGGGCAAAAAAGGCACCTTTGTTACGTTGACAATCAAGAAAAAAGACGGCACGATCATGGATGTGGAAATCGAGCGCGATGTTGTCAACATTGAAGAATCATTTGCCAAATCAGCCATTTTGAACGCTCCCGGTGTTATTGAGAATATCGGCTACATACATCTTCCAAAATTCTACTCGTCCTTCGACGGTCCCGACGGTAACAGTTGTGCCGTCGATGTAGCGGAAGAAATTGAAAAGCTGAAAGAAAATCAGGTCAACGGTATCATCCTGGATTTGCGGAACAACGGCGGTGGGTCACTTCGCGACGTAGTCAATATGAGCGGTCTGTTCATCAAAGATGGTCCCATTGTCCAGGTTAAACCTCGCGAAAGAAAACCATACATTTATAGGGATGAGGATGACGAAGTCCGATATACAGGCCCGCTGGTGGTCATGATCAATTCTTTCAGTGCCTCAGCATCAGAAATTCTTGCAGCAGCCATGCAGGATTACCAAAGAGCTGTCATCGTGGGCAGCCAGTCCTTCGGCAAAGGAACAGTTCAACGCTTCATCAACCTCGATCGTGCTGTTAGAGGGAACAGCGAATTCAAGCCTCTCGGCGAAATCAAGATCAGTATGCAGAAATTTTACCGTGTCAATGGTGGGTCCACGCAGCTGAAAGGAGTTACCCCGGACATCAATCTTCCGGACAGGTACTCCAACATTGAGATTGGAGAAAGAGAATATCCACATGCTATGGGGTGGTCCGAAATTGCAGGGCTCGAATACGATCAGGACGTTCTTAAGGTGATGAATACTGATTATTTGGAAAATAAGAGCAGTGAGCGCATTAAGCAAAGTGAAACATTCACCAAAGTGAAGGAACAGGCCCGTCTTTATGAGAAAAATCGCGATCAGACCAATTATTCCCTGAACCTGGTTAATTACAGGGAGCTTCTTCGAAAAAGAGATGAAGAATCTAAAATGTTTGAAGACTTTATGTCTAAAGAGCTGGAAAGTCTGCAAGTATCTAATTTACCGCAGGATAAAACGGCCATTTCGCTGGATGAAACCACAGTTGCAAGTAACCAGGAGTGGTTGAGCGATATTAGAAAAGACATTTATATCCAGGAGTCTTTGAATATTATTGGTGATCTCATCAAATCACCTTCTTATACCAAAGTAGAGCACTGAGTCAATAAATGATGATTTAACAGGCCTCCGTTCATCGCTGTACGGAGGCCTGTTTGTATTGAAGCAATCATGGAGTATCTAAGACTGGAGAACGTATCCAAATCTTATGGTGAAAAGGTATTATTCAGTGACCTTAATTTCACTTTAAACCGAAGCGATAAAGTGGCCTTGATTGCCAGAAACGGCAATGGTAAGAGCACTCTGTTGCGCATCATTGCCGGTCGCGAGTCATCAGATGGCCAATCAGGACGGGTAATCATCAGTCGGTCTTCTCGAATTTTTCATCTTGAGCAGGATCCTTCCTTTGATCCGGAACAGACAATAATCCAGGCACTTTTTCAGGTGGAAGATGAAAGGATAGAAGCCATCAAGTCGTATCAAAAAGCAATGACCGGAACGGATGATCAAGTCATTCAATCTGCACTGGTTCGCATGGAAGATACCAAGGCATGGGCCATGGAGGCCAGGATGAAAGAAGTCCTTTATAAATTGAACCTGGAAGATACGTCGAGCAATGTTGGTTCCCTTTCCGGAGGTCAGATGAAAAGATTGGCTATTGCCAAAATGTTGTTGTCAGAGCCGGATCTGCTCATTCTCGATGAACCCACCAATCATCTTGATATCGAAATGATCGAATGGCTGGAACAATACCTTACCAATCCATCTCTCACCCTGCTCATGGTGACACACGACAGGTATTTCATGGAAAGAATCTGCAACAGCATCATTGAACTGGATAAAGGCGTTCTGTTCAAGTACCAGGGCAATTATTCGGATTACCTGAGTAAAAAGGCGTTGCGGGAAGAAGTGACCACAGCAAATATTGACAAGACCAGGAAATTGTTGGTCAGGGAGCTTGAGTGGGTTCGTCGACAGCCGAAAGCAAGAGGCACAAAAGCCAAATCTCGCGTAAGCAACTATGAAAGAATAAAAAGCGAGTTGAGCTCCATTTCCTATGATCCGTTGTTCAATATAGAAATCGATTCTGCCCGACTTGGTAAGAAGATCATGGAATTTTACGACGCTTCCAAGGCTTATGGGGATAAGGTCGTTCTGCGGAATTTTTGGTACAAATTTAAAAGTGGCGAGAAGGTAGGTGTCTGTGGTAAAAATGGCACGGGTAAAACTTCACTGGTTAAGCTCATAACGGGAGAAATAGATTTGGACAAAGGGAGAAGGGTAGTAGGGGAGACTGTGATTTTTGGTCACTACAGACAAGATGGATTGGCATTTCACGATGAACAAACCGTCATTGATGTCATCAGAGAGGTAGGCGAATACATCCCACTCAAGAACGGGTATAAGCTAACGGCGGAGAAACTTCTTGAGAATTTTATGTTTGACAGGAAGCAACAGACGGTGAAGGTTTCACAGCTTAGTGGGGGCGAGAAAAAGCGACTTCACCTTCTGAAAGTACTGATGGCTAATCCGAACTTTTTAATTCTTGACGAACCTACCAATGATCTCGACGTGCTGACACTGAATGTTCTCGAGGACTACCTGACATCTTTCAAGGGATGCCTGCTCGTAGTCACTCACGACCGTTTTTTTATGGACAAACTGGTGGATCATTTATTTATCCTGACAGGCGACGGAAAGATTGAAGACTTCAACGGTACCTATACAGATTGGAGGACTTCGGACAGGAGGGATGTGAGAAAGGATCCCCAGAAAGAGAAAAAAGTTCCTTCGGTCGCAACTTTCGAAAAATCAGCCGCCAGAAGGTTGAGTTACCATGAAAAAAGAGAAATGCAGAGCATCGAAGATCGCCTGGCGCAAATTCGTAAAAATCGGGATACCCTAGAACGATTGTTTGAAGGTTCACAGGATTTGCAGTCAGATGAAATCGAAAGAATGTCCAGAGAATTGGCTGAATTGATCAAAGAAGCAGACGACCTTGAAATGCGATGGCTCCTGTTATCAGAGATCGAAGAAGCTCGTTAGGACTTCAAAGCTTTGATCTTTTTCTCAAGATCTTTCTCATAACCAGGAAAGTATCCCATCTGCACTGAACGAACATTACCTTGGCCGTCGAGGAGCATAGAATACGGAATACCACGGATGCCCAGTTTGCCCATCAGTTCCTGGTCTCGGTCGTGGAAAAAAGTGTAGTCCCATTCGTGCTGTTCAAACATCTTTTTAGCCCTACCAAGCATAGACGGAAAATCTACTGTTATTGCAATTATTTCCACTCCGTAGATCTCTTTCCACCGCGGATATACTTTTTTCAAGGCGTTTAGTTCCATCCGGCATGGCCCACACCATGTAGCCCACAGACTGATGATCTTGGGCTTGGCACCTTTGGCATATTCAGAAATGTTGACCACGTTTCCATTCAGGTCGACCACCGAAGCAGACGGAAGTTTATCCTGGCTGGTAGCTGAAGCGACGAAAAGGAGGGTGGCAATCAAAGAAGAAAACAAAAACTTCATGGTTCAATCTTGCATGGTCTTATCGACTAACGCGACAAAATCATCAAAAATTCTCTACAGTTCGAAAATAACCCGAATTCTTCAGGAATACCCTATGAGAATAACCGGGATTCACGGTCGGTCGTAGCCTCGGTATGACATATTTCCAAAGCTATGGGTTTAAAGTCCATCGAAAATTCGGCCGTGGCACATCCATTCCTCCATTGCAGTGTCAAAGTTTTACCGTATAGAATCCACAAGACCGTGATCGATTGTGTCAAACCCTGCATCCATGCCATCTATTCGATGACATAGAGGAAGGATGTGATGGCCACCCCCCGAACAACCCACCCATGTCACTAAAATGAAAATCATACAACTCCTCGAGGACGCCATCGACCATTCGATTGGCATAAAGAATGAGTTGAACCTCGTTTTTCATTTGTGGAGAACAGGCCGTAAAGAAAATGTAAATCAGGATTAACCCAATCAATCACTCGTATAACTTTAGGTTTTTTTCTCCAGCTTCTACAGGAAAGGGCAATCTGTTCTCTTTTGGTGGGAGGGGACAAGTCGCATGCGGAGTAAAAACGCAAGGCGGGTTGATGGCCTTGTTGAAATCCAACCAGGTCTCTCCGTCGGTGCCTGCCCTGTCGGGGTAAAGATACCTTCCCCCGGGATAGGTGGTTTTTCCAGTGGTAGCATCTGCAAATATGACGAAGTAACTCTGATCGTTGTTCCGCAACGCTGTCAGGCTGTATGTGGTGTCTTTGTAGGTAAAGCTAAGCTTTCCTTCAATCGGTGCAGTAATCTGCATACCGATGATGTTGTCATACTGTGTTGAGTCGCCGGGTGAAGCCGGGGTAAATGTAGCCTTGATTCTAAAGTCGCCATCATAGGGATAATAGGGTATGTCGCTAAACCGACTTCGATAAATACTCAAAGTATCTTTTAACCTAAGAAAGTATTGATCCTGACGTTTTACCACATACCATTGAAGATGATTCCAGTTGGCTTTATTGGCCCCCCATTCATCCTGGTCCGAATAAAGTCTTGCCGTTTGCACAGGCTTTTCATCGACAATTACAGTGACAATGGGGGAAACGTTCATGATGATGCTATCGCCATATTTTTCCAAGACACCGATGCTGGGAGGACTGCCCGCGGGAAATATGAAGTCGTTCTCTTCGTCTGAACCAAAGTATTGTAAGGTATTTCTAATGGGGAAAAGGCCAGCTGCAGAGGGCCATCCATAGGGATCCGCGATCTGGTTATACCGATTGGTTTTCCACGATTCGTATTCGGAATCAGACAATCCCGTATGGTCGGTTGGAGCACAGCCCAGCAGGCATACGACGGTGGCTAATAACAATAATAATCCTGCACTTTGCGAAGAATTGAGTTTGGTATCCATGATGCTTCAAGGTACTGGAGAATTTCAAATAAATAAAATTCCTTTTAATCCCTCTTTGATCTTTGATTCCGTCGGAAACTATCAGGAAAAAGGGGAGAATAGCTTGGAAATGATTCTTAACCCCATCTTGAGGTTTTGGCCCTTTTTGGTCGTATCGGGCGTATACCGGACGTCGATTGGAATTTCAGAAATCTTATGCTTGTGAACTTTGGCTTGTTTGATGATTTCCATGCAAAATTCAAATCCGTCGTAGTTCAAGTCAAGACATTCAGCGACATCTTTGCTCATGATTTTGAGACCGGATTGACTGTCAGACAGGTAAACGCCTGTAATCATATAGCTCACAACGTTGGCAATTTGATTGAAAACCTTTCGGCTGAAAGGTATCGGATTTTCCTTTTTGAACCTGCTTCCGATGACCAAATCACAGTCTTCATTTTCCAAATGATCCACAAGCCTGATAAGATCTTCAGGGTTGTGTTGTAAATCGGCGTCGATGGTTGCAATAAGTTGTGCATTTTTTGATACGGCATAGGCAATACCCGTCTGTGTCGCGGCCCCTGGACCCAGGTTGATCACGTGATCCAGGACGACCACATCGGGGAAGGACTCTGCATGTTCCCTTGTCTCATCTGTACTACAATCGTTTACAACTACCAAATTGTTAAAGCCCAGCGAAGAAAGTTGGCTCAATAAAAGAGGTACGTATCTCGCCTCATTCTTGGCGGGAATAACTACGAAGGTGTGGTCATATTTTCCTGTTTCATCAGCCATGAATACTACTAAAGTATTTCGTAAATAGCATAGCTGCCGCGGTGAACAATTTTGCCGAAAACGTCTTCTTTTCTCCGGGTGTTTCCATTGGCATCAGCATATTCTACTACGCGGTCTGTAGCGATGAGTTCCAGTTTTGGGTTGAGGTAGAGAAACTCGAGCAATATCTTGAATTTCTGCGTCAATGACTTTTCGGGTGTTTGGTCAAGTGTATTGGTATTCAAATCTACGACTATGTAACGAAATCCTGAAGCTTTAAATGCATCGGCCAGTACTCGCTTATCGACAAACTCCTTCCTTAAAGTAAGGAAATTAGCCAAAGTATTATCAAAAAAGATCCGCCGCTGGTTGTCCACAATGTCAAATGAAAAGCTCGTCCCGACCATGAAGATAAATTCGTCGGTCGCATTGATGGTTTTGAGGGCATTGGAAATGTTGCGGAAAGAATTGTCCAAAGTCTGGTCTGCATCCAGTAAACCTGTCGCATAGTAGAAAAGGTTGGATTCGACAATCGTTTTACCAAGGTGCTCTTCCGGCAATTGCCTGGAGACATTGATGTTTGAAATCCTCGTTACAAATATCAATAGTGCCCAAATGATAAGCGATGACCACGTCAAAAATCGCATTACGGCATGCGAAGAAGACGAGTCTTTTTCATATTGCTTGAGTTTATACCCAATAATTGCCAACGCCAATGGGATCAGTAAAAAACCATACCACACAATACCTCCGGAAAGGATCAACCAATAAAAACCGTAGATCAAAATGGTCAGATAAATGATTTTTTCTAGAGTAAAGGCATCTTTTTTCAAAACGGCAAAGAGAGCCAGAATGAACATGAGAAAAAGTACCAGGTAGGTTCCCCGGGCATTCAGGACTTCATTCTTTTTCAAAAGATTATTCATAGGAGCACTGATAAAACTACTTGCTTGGTACGTCCTGGCCAAAATCCATTGGTCCCATGATAGATTGTCGCGATTGTAGAAGTTTTTCCATTCTGTCTTATCTGGTTCATGATATGCATAGGTCGAATCAAGGATCAATGAGTTACTCATAGCAAAGGCCAGGTATAGAATCATTACAATCCCTATTGCAAAGAATAGGAATCTCCTCCGGTACAGGAATCCAAGCATCCACATCAAGGGTATCAACGCAATCATATAATACCCCAGATCGACAAATTTCCCTTTCTCATTGACGCCGATACAGGTGTCATAAGGCAGCGTAGCATAATTGGTAAAGGTATTGTCATAACCGAAATAGCGTTGAATCTCTTCTCGTTTAATATCTGACTCCACCTCGTCCAGAACAATAACCTCCTGTCCGGTGGCCAGACTCACCGATATCAAGAAGCTAAAGCTTAGAAGTACTCTTCTCGCATTCATGGTCATTCTATTGGAGGTGAATCTTGTTTTTGGATCGCTCTGTACCGCGATATAATATCAGCAATTGTTACTTCAGGCCCAGGATTTTCACCGATGATGAGTTTTGAAAAAGAAGGTCTGCTTGCCTGGACGTAGTTTTTCACCATCCATGGAGAAAATGACGCAATCGTGATACCCAATACTACTAAACTTGCTTTCAGGCTGTCTATCCATGGGCCGCGGTTTTTTAACAATGAAATCAACATTAGGACAAGACCAGTTCCTACCGTTATCGAAACGGTCATCATTATACCCGAGTGATAGGATCTCAGCCCACTCGGATTATCCAGTCCCAACAGCAACACCATACCTAAGCCCATCATGCTTACTCCCAGCGTGGAACGATTGTCACCATTAAAGGCCCAAAGCACTGTCGTGATACCGATCAACATGAATAATGCAAGTCCTTTGATGGCGAGCCCAAAACCTAAGAAAACGCCTATGATCCCCAAAATGGCCAGGTCGGTGCGCGATTCAATCAACTTGGATTGCTTCTTTTTTTTCTTTAGCCAATGGATGAAGAATACGATAGCTACCAGTTGCGTAAAAAGCAGGGCCAGGTCGATCTTGTATTCAATGATCCAGTGATTCGCCACTGCTGGGGTGCCTGCAAAAAGCAGCATAGAAAGAGCTGTGTAATTTATAGAAATTTTAAGGTAGTCAACCATCAAATTGAACATGGCAAAAAACGTCAATATGCCTCCTACCGTAGATATGAACATGGCAACGCCGGCATTTTTAAATGCTATGTAACCCACCGACTGCATAAGCCCCCATGCGTAGGGTTGATAGCCACTTACCAATCCCCCTGACTCACCGATCAATTTGGAAATGTTCATGTAGTAGTTTCTTGCATCATATCCCAGGGGAAACGGGGAAAGGACAAACATGAAGTGGAGAACTACCATGACCAACAATGCCCAAAACAAAAATACGCCCAGAGCCGTTAGACGCTTTGGGACGGGTATGGGCTTAAAAAGTATGGACTTTACTATTTGAAAACTGTTTCGGTATCCAATGGCGGTAAGGGCGAAAAGGAAGATAAGCACAATCCACTGATTCAATAGATTGAAGGCACCCAAAGCGAAAAGTATCAAGTGTACGATGAATAATCCCAGGCACAAATCCACGAGGTTAACCGTTAGGGGTATTGCCTTTAACTCAACCAATCGCGATCTCATAAATCTCCCGACAGACAAGGCTGCAAGCAACAATAACACAACTGCAAAAATGATGTAGAGGCTCAATCCACAGATAAAAAAGTAATTAGTTGCATCAAGTGGGGCATTCCAGTATTTGTTGAATGATGCCGTCGTAGCGACTATGATGACCAGGCTGAGGAAAAGAACCAATAGACCACTCAAATAAGGCTTCTTGACCCTTTTAAAAATCGAAATGCGCTTGTAATACGAGACAAGGACTAACCCAGTCAAAACGAAAAAGATGGTCAGATTGGGATACCTAAAGTATTCTATGGAGATTTTATAGAGCGGATGTTTATTCCAAAAATCGAGCGTTAAAATGAAAATCCAAATGATTGAAAAACCAATGAAGAACCACTCGATTAACCCTACCTTACCAATTTTTTGTATGATGTTTTTCAAATTGTTCGTTGAATTAAAGGATGCATGGACAGGACCCTTGAACATGATTTGGCAAATATGTTCAATTCTTTAAATTAAACCAATTTCTATATAAGAACATCTTCCGAACATATCTATTATCTGGGATGGATGAATTGACCTTATTTTGTGATCTACAATGTTTATCGAATGAATAAGAATGGATTTTATGCGATAATTGGCGCCTGGCTTTTAATGTCCTTGTTTTCTTGTAAATCGGAAAGCGACAACTTAGAACCCCTTGATCTTTTGAGTTATGGCTTACCGCTAAAGATAGAGGCTCCACCCGGCAGCGAAGTTCAATTTGATGATTTGGGTATAATCAAGGATGTCACGGTCAAAGGAGGCGAACATTTTCATATACAAATCTTTGCTTCTGAGACAAGTACATTGGATCATGCCCAACTCGTAGGGGAACTCCGGGAGACGATTGAATCAGGACCTTTCTTCTCCCGTATTATTGAAACCGATGACAATGGATTTATCTATGAAAAGAAAATTGACGAGGATTATATTAACTACGATTTCCGCCAGGTAAAAATCAGGGGTGACACGAAGTATGTCTTTCAGGCGGGACTATCGGGTAAATACAGTGTTGACGATGTAAAAGTCATGTACAACGCAGTTAAGTAAATGGGAAGGCGAAGATCCAGAAAGGGCGGTTCCAGATGGTGGACGTGGTTGAGCTTTTTACTGTTTTTGATGGTCATCATTCTGTTGGGAGGGTCATTGATAAAAAAACAAACGCCCGCACAATTCCTTGCCAGTGTTTTTAAGAAGCAACGCGATGGCGGGCACTATGCAGGTCTCTCAAAAAGCCAGCTCAAAAATTTATTGGTTTTGCGGGACTCGACCATTGCTTCGTTGCAGGAAGAGGTGGATGCTGCAAGGAAACGCTTTGGTTTGGGCCTCGCGACCGTATTGGTCGATTCCGAGACCCTTAACATGCGAAGTGAGCCTTCAACCACGGGAGCCGTCATTGGACGTATCCCGAATGGATCGGTGGTTATAGTTCTGGACTATGACGACGCGACGAGTAAAGTAGGTGGAGAAACGGGCCGATGGACCCTGGTAGAGTTTGGAGGTGACCGGGGATGGGTTTGGGGTAACTATCTTCAGGAAAGGGAATAGGAAACCATTACTGTGCCATTGGTACGTCCATCAAAGTGTCTGGTATAGTAAAACCGTCCAGGAGCACAGCAAATTCAGGGCGGATCGTCTGATACAATTTGGTAATGGCACGACGGATTGCCCTCGATTTACTGCCTTCCATATAATCATTTTCCAGGTACCATCCTATATGGCAAGAGATGCAATGCAAACCGTAAATGCTCTTCAACGTTTGTAGCAGCTGGCTAACTTCATCGTTTGTAATTTGTTGGATTTTACTGTCAAATTGTTCAAATACATACAAGTCGATGTAAGATCTGGCCATAATGGTCATGTGGACCTGTGTCTTCAAAAAGGCTTCATGAGGGCTTATTCCTTGTCTGATGTATTTTCTCATCCTTTGGCTAAGCGTGATCAGCAGTTTGTTGTACCTGTAATTCAGGGCGTGCCTCATGAAATCAGTGGAAGTAATATGTGAATAATCCGTATTTCTTTTCATGAAAGGATTAATCTCACTGAGAGAATGACGTGCACGCATGGCAAGCATCCGTATGACGGCCCTGCTTCCTTCATCGTGGAAGGACTGTTTGAATTCGGTCAAGAGGCCTTTGGCTACAAGTTGTAATAGAACGGTATTGTCTCCTTCGAAAGTGGTAAATATGTCCGCATCCGCTTTCAATGCAGGGATCTTGTTTTCAGCGAGGTATCCCTTACCTCCACAGGCTTCCCTGCACTCCTGTATCGTTTCGGTACAGAGCCAGCTCGCCTCGACTTTAAGTCCGGCCGCCAGGGTTTCGATACGCCTGTGCTGCGCAGTGGTGGATTGGGCATATTCCTGCACCAGGTGATGAAGGGCAAAGTGGTAGGCATAAATTTTTGAGAGATAAGGAAACAACCTGGCCTGATGGGTAGGATAATCAATAATCCGAGTCTCAGGCTTTCCTTCTGCCGGGGCAAATTGCCGTCTCTTCATGCTGTAACGACCTGCGATGGAAATGGCCATTTTTGCTGCGCTGAGGGCAGCCAGCCCTACACTGATACGCCCCATGACCAAAGTTCCCAGCATGGTAAAAAATCTTTTTGTCGGATTTTCAATAGGGCTCTTATATCTTCCCTGTCGATCGATGGATCCAAACTTGTCAAGAAGGTTTTGTACAGGTACTTCGACGTGGTCAAACCAGATCCTGCCGTTGTCGACACCATTCAAACCCATCTTGTACCCGGAGTCAACAATTCTGATCCCTTTGGCCACACGGCCTTTGGATCGGATGGGAACGAGTACGGCATGGACACCATGATTTTCATCCCCTACCACTAGTTGTGCAAAGACCACGGCCCATTCTGCGTGCAGGGCATTCCCGATGTATTCCTTGCCGGATTCTTCGTTGGGACTATGGACGACCAGCATGTGCCTATCGCGACGATAGGTACAGGTCGTTTCCAGACCTTTCACATTGGAACCATGCCCGGTCTCGGTCATGGCAAAGCATCCAAATAGTTCACCGTTCATCATGTCTTCAAGGTATTTTTGGTGATGTTTTCTCGTGCCTAATTGGTACAAAGCACCACCAAAAAGACCGAATTGGACGCCAAATTTGACAGTAAGGCTGAGGTCTCCATAAGCAAGTGTTTCAAAAACGGCTATAGCTCCTGCTGTATCACCCTTACCGCCATAGCGTTTAGGGAAACCATGTCTGCCGAGTCCCCGTATGGCTAGTTGTTTGAGCTGCGACAGGATACGGATGCGATAGACATCCTTATCCCCTTCGTATGAATTGCGAAAAAAAGGATCACACAGGAGTGTCTTCACTTCTTTTCTCAGCGATCTATGGGTATCCTCGAGCACAGTATTAAGGACGGTTGCATTCAATGCCCGGTAAGGTTCCTCATCTTCAATAAATTCACCCGTCACCCTGTCCAACAAGAGCTTACTGCTGGCATAGCCTTCTACGCCCAAGGCTTTACCAATTTCATAGAGGGCTGTCCTGGTCTGTTCATTAGTCCAAAATATCTTGTCTTCTTCCGATGATGCATTTTGTGCTATTCGAAGACCCAAATCCATCAAATTGATCCTCTGTATTCTTTGTTGGCCGGCTGACCATTTTCTAATGGCCTTTAACCAATGCCTAAAATCACCGCGGGTAGGAGGGTCGGAGGGGTTTATGATGGATTTCAAATATTGTTTATCATCCATCGAAAGGAAATCCAGGCTTGAGATTTTTTCTTCTATGAGTTTCATTTCAGAAGGGCTAAGCACGCTGTCTGACCACCCTACATAAATCATGGGAAGAAGACTCATAATGCCCGGTGTGTATGGTAATTTTCTTGTGATTTGAATCATGTCATTTTGAATTTGGACAAATTCACAGTTCAAGCTGAGAAAATACAATATAAAGTTTGGGCTATGCAATGATTTCATTTATTTCAGTAACCAATACAAAAGTGCATGAATATGAAAGACAAAGTGGTTTTGGTCACAGGTGGCACAAGAGGCATAGGAAAGGCCATCGTCTACCGTTTTCACCAGGCGGGAGCAAGTGTGGTTTTCTCTTTCAGATCATCGGACAAGCTTGCAAAAGAGATGGTTGACGAGTTGGGAGAAGACCGGACTATGTGCATCCGTTCTGATGCAGGCAGTATGAGTTCGGCACAGGCATTGGTGGATGCAACCATTGAGCGGTTTGGTTCGATTGATGCCCTCATCAACAACGCTGGAATCACCAAGGACAATCTGATGTTGCGTATGACCGAGGAACAGTGGGACGAGGTAATCCGGGTCAACCTGGGTTCTGTGTTCAACCTGACCAAGAGCGTCCTGCGACAAATGCTTCGACAAAGAAGTGGGTCTATTATCAATATGGGCTCTGTCGTCGGAATATTTGGCAATGCCGGCCAGGCAAATTACGCAGCCTCCAAGGCTGGTATCATTGGTTTTTCGAAGTCTGTGGCAAAAGAGGTAGGTTCGCGCGGTATCAGGTGTAACGTGATCGCTCCGGGATTTATCCAGACAGAGATGACCGATGAATTGGCCGATCAGGTAAAAGAAAGTTACATTAAGAGTATTCCCTTGCAGCGGTTTGGCGAGGTGAGCGAAATTGCCGAAGCATGCTTGTTCCTGGCATCCGATGCTTCGAGGTATATCACAGGTCAAGTGATAAGTGTATGCGGGGGACTGAACATGTAAGTTTGTTCGCCATTTTATTCATGATTTTTCTATGTCCAGGATGCAGGTCTTATACCGTGGTATCCCATCTCAATGCAGTAGAGATCGTGGATGATGAAATATTGAGGCTTTCTGACAATAATTCCGGCGATCCGACCTATTTGCGCGACATTGTCAATCGCGAGATGGCGGTAAGGTTTCATATCATAAATACCCCATACGACTCCGTCAATTATTCATTCGAGGAGAGTCACAGGATGGTGACAGAATTGCTGGATGCTGCTAACAAAAGATTAGCGATGAATGCATCCATGTCATTGTTTGAAACAGATCCACCGGAAGTTTTGGATACAAGGATCAAGTTGCTCAGGGCCGACCTGTCGTCACGGAATCTTCCTCTCATCACTTTTCACACGATCCAAGATGGATACTACATAAAAAAGGGTAAAACTGCCAACCGTTTTGACGAGGCCATCGTTCAGCAATGTGTCCCACCAGGCGATTCCGTAATCAATGTGCTTATCATGTCGTTTGACCCGGAGCAATTAATGTCGGGATACCAGCCCCTGGAGACTACAGGTGTCGCCTTGTCCAACAACATCAAACTTGCAGGCCTCTACCAGTCAGGCCAGCAGGGGTGGGCCTATGCCGGATTACTCAATCACGAAATAGGTCATGTATTGTCGCTGCGCCATACCTGGAGTGGTAACGACGGATGCGACGATACACCAAGACACGACAATTGTTGGATTAGTGCCGGTGACAAGAAGTGTAGCAATAACCTGATGGACTACAATGCACATCAATCGGCCATCACGCCGTGCCAGGTTGCCAGAATGCACCAGGTATTGTCGCGGCCAGGTAGTCGTCAGAGAGCGGTATTGGAGCCAGAGTGGTGTGATCGCAATGCCATTCGGGAATTGCGTATCGAAAAAGATGAATTATGGATATGGCCACGCGATCTCGATGCCAATGTGGTGGTAACTTCTGGGAACACCTTGCACATTGCCACTTCGGTGTCTATGCCGGCAAGGGCTTCGATACGGGTCGAAAATAACGCTCGATTGTTGCTGTCGGGTGCGACGCTTTACCAGGCCTGTGGCCGCAAGTGGCAAGGCATCAGGAAGGCGCGTAACGCTACCATCGTGGCAGATAGATCAAGCCGCATGTCTCAAACAGATATTCCTATCAACACCAATTGAAAGTCCCTTGTAAGTCTGACCCATAACCCGACATTAACCGGTCTTGTTTTGGTCAGTTGGCCGGTTTGACGCTGCCGCCGGAGTTCTGGTCAATATTTGTCTGCGACGGATTTCCTTTATAGCGCACGCTTCCACCCGAACTGACATCGGCATTCAGCGATTTGCTGGCATAGACCTGGGCACTTCCTCCTGAACTCACTTCCACAGTGACGGACTCTGCTTTTAGATCGTATCCTTTGAATGTCGATCCAGAACTGACATCAACATCGAGATCGGAAGTAGAGCCCTGCAAATGGATCGAAGCCCCGGAGCTTACATCCACAGAAATTTCGGATCCATCGATGCGAAGCTTTGAATAGGCCCCACTGGACGAATTGATGTCAAGTTTTGAGGCCGTGCGGACCACTTCTTCGGAATTCAGACTTGCTCCGGAACTGACCGATATATAATTCAATGCCTCGGAATAGGAAATGACCACTTCCACCTTGCGATTTCTTCCCCAGCTGCCAAACCAGTTACTTTTTATCTTTACTTCCAGACGATCGCCGTCTACTTCGGTAATGACCTTGTCGAGTTCGATGCCTTCGACCTCTATTTCAATTTTGTTGGTGGATGACTTTACAAGGGTTGCCTTGATGCCTGCTGATACACTTAATTCGTCAAATGACGACAGGTTGCGCGTTTCTTTGTCACCCATACACCATGCGACTGACGCTATTGAAAACAGGATTAAAATCAAATAATGTCTTTTCATGGCAATGATTTTTTGGATAATTAAATTTGGGGTTTCGTTATTGTCAAAGACGGCTTGAATTTACAAAAGGATGCATTGCGCATCAATTTCTTTCGATCAACGAAAAGGTACTGTCGAATCAATGACTGTTTCTGGTTGACAGATCGATCAGCCGGTGAGTGCTTTTATATATTCATCCACAAAGGCGTTTTTCATTTTGAGCCGGTATTGCATCACCCAGCGGGGGTGGGGTAAGGCGATGATGCGTTCAAAAAAACCGTATTGATCGTTGATTTTTAAAAAAAAGTCATAATTCTTACCCCTGCCCATTGAATAGGCGACGTGCTGGTCGCATCCGAATATTTTTTGTTCGCGGATATTGTTCAGGATGTGTGGCAGCACTGCCTCCATGAGATTTTTGTCGTCGTAGTAATTGAGGTTTTTACCGTCCTTAATAAATCCCAGGGGGCACAGGGAGGTGATGTAGAAATTTTGGTAAAAAGACTCAATGCCTCCGAGCGCGTCGATGAGGTCGTAAACGAAAAGGCTCGACAGTTCCCTTTTTTTAGTGAAGGTGTTGGAAATCCCGCACTGTGACTCCAGGACTACGGGGTCTGTAAAGGGTATCCCCGTGATGCCTGCCCCGAATCGGCCCGGGTTGATACCGAAGAGGTAGCGCCGTTTTCTGTGATCATCGAAATATCGGCGGTAAAAGGCTTCGAAAACCTGGTGTGTTTCTTCTTGTTCAAATGGATAGAGGATGGATATTTCTTCCGGGATTTTCCAGGAGGGTTTCAGCTGTCGGTGAAAATTGATAACTTGCTTCGCGAACGTCATAGGGGCGAAAGTACTACTATTTGAATTACAGTTTTTTGAGGCATTAGCTCAGTTGGTTTAGAGCACTACCTTGACAGGGTAGGGGTCACTGGTTCGAGTCCAGTATGCCTCACTTGTACTTACAAAGGCGTGATATGAGTATAATGTACAGGCCTATTCCGATTTTTCACCCTCTATCGGCCTCTATCAGTCTCTTTAATTGATCTATCTGAGCCTGTAGGTTGCGATTGATTTCTTTTTGAGATTTCAACTTCTCTTTCATGTCACGGATAATCGCATCCTTTGCCGCACTGTTATCCAGCCCCACGGCTGCGTTTATTTTTTTGATACCCGGGTCTGGATTGCTTTCCCATGCCCTGCCCACTATTTGATGATTCAGGGTGATTTCAGCATTGGATACGGCTACACCTGTTCCATCTTCCAGGCCACTGGCTACGATCCAGTCACCTGCGTTTACTGACCCTCTTACATTGACGAATACTTGTCCGATAAAACTCACTCGCTCATCACCTGAATCTTCTTCTTTCTGGTTGCCCAGTACAGCAGGGCGGTCTGTGATAACCATAACAGAGGTGGCATCATGTGTGTGCAAACTCACTTTTCCACCGTATACGCCAACGATGTCACCGGCTTTGATGTCTTCTTCTTTAGATAGGGGTGAAAGGCATTCGGCAAAATCGGAACCGCTTGTACCATAGAGGACTCCTCCGGAACTATTTCCTTCTATTCTACCTCTTCCATTATTACTACCATCATAAAACGTGATAAAATTGATACCACCTCCCAGAGTAGCAGTTCTACCCACTTTTAGAGCCAGCACATCAGGAGAGGTGCCTGTATTGCGGTTGTATATTTGGGCGATATGTCCGCTTGTTCCTATACCACCACCTAAATTTTTATTGCCTTGAATGTTTAAACTGTGCCCGCCGGCACCAAAAACAACGATCCCATCGCCCCCGGCAAAGTCAACCTGGACCCCATCGTCCCCGGCAGTGCTAATATAGACCCCATCGCCCTCGGCAGAGTTAACCTGGACTCCATCGTCCCCGGCAGAGGCAACATAGACCCCATCGTCCCCAGCATCGAAAACATAGATTCCATCGTCCTGGGCATAGATAATTTGGATTGCGTCTCTTAAGGTTCCTATTACAGAATCAATTACAACTTGTTGTGCTATGACAGATGTGACAAAACATAGCTGTACGGATAGAATTATAAGGTATTTCATAGATGTTGGCTTAAAATTTAATGAAAAAGATAGGGAATTCACATTAGAACATAAAAGGCATAGGGGCCCAAGCAAGACAGAATAGCCACTAGTTGGATGAAGCGAGAGTTATGAGGGGGCATACCAAAGAACACAAAGCGGCCCCCCATAGTTCTGTAGGATTTCGCCTCACTTTTGTTTACAAGGGTGTAACGAAGGTACAAGCCACACACCTATTCTGAACCTGTACCCGCTATCAGACTCTTTAATTCATCTATCTGAGCCTGTAGGTCTGTGATTTTTTTATCCATGTTCCGGATAATCACATCTTTGGCCGCACTGTTATCCAAACCCACAGCGGTATTTATTTTTTTGATTCCAGGGTCCGGATTACTTTCCCAGGCCCTGCCTACGATCTGTTGGTCCAGGGTGATCTCATCAGGGGATACCGCTATACCTGTACCATCTTCCAGGCCACTGGCGACAATCCAGTCACCGGCGTTTACTTGTCCTCTTACATTGACAAATACCTGTCCGATAAAACTTACACGCTCATCGTCGGAATCTTCTTCCCTCTGGTTTGCCAGTACAGCAGGACGGTCTGTGATGACCATGACTGAAGAAGCATTGTAGGTTTGTAGGCTGACCTTACCACCGTATACGCCAACGATGTCTCCTGCTTTGATGTCTTCTTGATTTGACAGTGGTTGTAGACATTCGGCAAAATCAGCGCCTGCAGAGCCGTAAACTACACCCCCGGAACCATTGCCTTCAATTCTGCCAAGTTCTGTATCATCTCCTTTGAAAAAGGTGACGAAATGCGACAAATCATTGGGATCAGTGACAGTACCGACCTTCAGAGCAAGTACATCAGGACCTGTCCCAGTACTTCTATTGTAAATTTGAGCAATATGGTTTGAAGGGAATGCAAATAGATTCTTATTGCCCTGGATATTCATGCTCCAAGCATCAGCATCATTGACGAAGAGCCCATCGTCCCCGGCA
>JBFKOL010000018.1:0-27560 GCA_041628815.1 Saprospiraceae bacterium
TCACCGATGAGGCAGAACCAAAATTGTCCTTGCTGGGACATTTTCATCTGACAGATGCCGCGAACAAGGCATTGAGATTCTTTAAGAAAAGGAATATGGATCGATACTTCCTTCTTCTCGAGGGCGCTCAAATCGACTGGTCCGCTCACGCTAATGACGGCCCAACACTTTTGAAGCGATTAAGGTCATTTGAAGAGGCAGTCAAAAGCATGCTTGACTTCGCAATGAAAGAAAACAATGTGCTGCTAATCGTTACCGCCGACCACGAGACAGGAGGTCTGATATTGTCCGAGGAATACACGGAAGGTCTTCCGGTTGAATTTACCTCCAAAACACATACTCCGGTGATGGTGCCGGTGTTTGCCTTCGGCCCGGGAAGTCAACTTTTTTCCGGGGTTTATGACAACACCGAGATTTATGAAAAGTTGGCATCCCTGGTATTGGAATCAACGGTTCAAGCAGGCCGTTAACTTCGCCTCCAATCAGTAAATCCCAAGATTTCTTTTGGACAGGATCCGACCATTTGCGACATCTTCGTCCAGGGAATACCTATCGATAGAATGAGACTGCAAAATCCCGTAACTTGCCGAAAGTTCCAAACTGTCGGCAAGTTGGTCCAAAAGGGCTCTTTATTTAACCTCCGATAGGATAAGATAATGGGGCTATCCCATAGTCCATATCCTCTGTCAAATGATCACTGGAAGTCGATGGGAAACTTTCCGGTTACAGGGACTTGTTCCGGGCAATCTGTAAATTCAAAATCTACCGAGAAAGGATCGAATTGGATAATAAGTCGGTGCCTGGGCCCCACCAGGGTCGAATCCCCGGATTCATATCCTGCATCCCCGGAATACATGCTGTATACCTTACCATTTTTTCTGTCCACAACAGGGGAGACCGTAATAATCCCCGAAGAAGAAAACACCGTGTCTACTTCGAGGTAATCTGAACAATTTTTGATCCGCAGCAAGCTGATCAGCGTAGGGGGGAGCATGGGCATTGCACCCTGGAAAAGAAGATCGAAAGCCCGCTGTGGATGTATCCACTGGTGCGACACTATTTCCTGTCCGTCGATGGTTACTTCTTGTCCTGGGTCATCCAGTTTAGTATGAAAAAACCACGTTCCAAACCTTCTTTTACCACCCTCGGGAGTTGTCCAATGATAAAAGGGAATGAGCTTGTCGTGTCGAACAGTAACGCCACATTCTTCGAGACATTCGCGAACGGCAGCATTAATGGCTGCGTCTTTTTCGTGCTGGACATCTATGAAATCCGAGCGGTCGATGCGGCCACCTGGAAACACCCAGAATCCCGGTGCAAATTTGAGTGAACGATTGCGTTTCAGCATCAACACTTCAGGACCCCTGGCGGTATCTCTCAATATCATGACGGTGGCTGCCGGGATTGATTGTTGCCCTGCCGGCCGTGAATACATATTCATTCCTGATAAGACGATGTTGCAATAAGGTGGCAAGATACACAAGTCTGCAGCCCTCGACGTTGATATCTGTTCCAGACCCGTCATTCCTCGCAGATGGGCAGAGACCGATCGGACAATTTTGCCCTATGGAAATGAGTCAATGCAACAATACTCCATATATGAGGATGCCGAGAAAACCGATGATGTACATGATAAAGACGGCATTTCGGAACTGCTGCGCGAGTTTCATTATAGAATCTTTAAGGTTGACAAAATGGGTGACTGAATCCTATTTGAATGCTTCTAATGTGGTTGAATTAGGGTTTATCCTGCAAGTTTTGACGACGTATGCTTGTCAAAAGACGATTTGACAAGCAGATTTTCGATCTCCGGATATTGGTCCGGCTTTTTTTTAAGTATATCTACAGAACACCCTAATTTCAACACATTAATCATAAAACTGTGCAACCATGAAACGCTTCTTTAAATATTTTGGGCTTTTGGTCCTTTTAATTATCGCTATCGCCATCCTGGCAGGTATTGTAATTAATGCTAAAGGCATCCCATTTTATGAAAACAAAGCGCCGGATCTCACCATCTCGGTAGATAGTGCGGGAATAGCTGAGGGTGCGAGAATGGCAAGTATGCTTTGTGTATCCTGCCATGGCTCTAATGACGGACGGCTGGGAGGCAATCATATGGTCGACGCTGCTGAATTTGGTGAAATCCATGCTCCCAATATCACACAGCACCCTACCTTTGGCATTACCGATTATACAGATGGTGAAATCGCTTATCTTCTCAGAACTGGCATCAAGAAGGACGGACAATATGCACCGCCGTATATGGTAAAATTGCCTTTAATGTCAGATGAGGATTTGCACAACGTGATAGCCTTTTTAAGGTCAGATCACCCAATGGTACAGCCTTCGGATAACGACGAACCTCTCAGCAAACCCAATTTTCTGACCAAAATGCTCAGCAAGATAGCTTTCAAACCTTTGCCTTATCCAGATCAACCCATTCCGGAGCCCGATCGCTCTGACAAGGTCTCATGGGGCCGATACCTGGCCACCGCTAAATTTGACTGTTTCAGTTGCCATAGTGCCGACTTTAAGACATTAAACCCAATGGAGCCTCACAAGACACCCGGATTTATGGGAGGAGGTAACCCTATACCGGACCTGGAAGGAATGATCATTCTAAGCGCTAATCTGACCATGGATAAAGAGACGGGTCTTGGAAATTGGACCGAAGCGGAATTTATGAGAACGGTGAAACTCGGAATAAGACCTGACGGGAGTCAAGTGCGCTTTCCCATGCTTCCGTATACCTTACTCACGGATGAAGAATTATCCGCGATTTGGGCCTATCTGCAGACGGTACCTGTGATCCGAAACCCAAATGATCAGACGCCTTTTTAGGTGCTCATCAATAAGGAGTAAAGTGGCGAAAACAAGTCTATGGGGTTTGCATCGAAGCAAGGGATAGTAATCACCGTGTCCATGTCGTAGGACATTTTATACATTTGTGGGTATCCGAAGGGAACAGAACAAATTGCCTTTCAGATTGATGAATTTATGAATAAGATGATACGGATATTGATTGCATGCGCCTGTGTCTTGTGCGGCTTTGAGCTCAATGGACAGTTTGCCTATGGCCTTACTGCCAAGACCGATCTGTACGCACGTTACAGCAATCCTAAAGAGGGTATTGCTTCTCCATCTTCGGGCAGTGCTTTGTTGAATGTAGGTCTCGGTCCCAAGCTATGGTTTGGTGGCGACAACTTTACATTTTCTCCTGAAGCGGCGGTGATTTTTTCTCCCCTGGCTTTGAGTACCGGTGATTTCAAAGGTATCGGCGCACTTAGCTTTCCGGTCTTGGCCAAATTCCATTTTCTAGGGATGTCAAATATGAACTTGGACGGCAAATTTGGTTTTGCCCTGGGAATGGGGTATCAATGGTCGCGTACGGAGCTCTTCGGGTTGAAGGACTCCTTTGTTGATCAGGGAGTTACAAGGTCTTATTTCAGGACCACTGTCATCGAGGTCGATTTTGGGTTTGGATTGAGCGGATTTAATTTGCATGGATTTATAAGATATGGATTCAACAAAGATGAACGGGCGAATACTTTCAATTTCGGATTGGGGTATGATTTCAACCTACCTTTGTTGCGCAAAGCCACCGATCCCGAATTCTGATGAAGAAGTCTCAATTTTTACATACAACTGCAGATCTTAACACTTTTGGCGTAGAACATCCGTGCACATCCATTCACGTAGTAGAACGTGAACAAACCCTCCAGGACCTATTGCACCGGTTGGAGGATCCGCTCGTTTTGGGGGGTGGAAGCAATGTCCTTTTTACGGGTCCTATGGAAAGGCCATTATTGATCATGGCCAATGACACCATCGACGTTGTCGGGGAATCCTCTAGTGCCGTACTGGTAAGGTGCGGTGCAGGAACCCACTGGCACAAATTGGTACTTTGGGCGGTGGCACACGACTATGGGGGGATAGAAAACCTGTCGCTGATACCCGGAAAATGTGGAGCGGCCCCAATGCAAAATATCGGGGCATATGGCGTTGAACTGGAATCGGTGTTTGTCGAGTTGGAAGCTATGCGTATACATGATCAGAAAAGAATGATCTTTGACGGGGACGATTGTCAATTTGGGTACAGAAGCAGCATCTTCAAGCATGAATTGGCAGACCAGTTGGTCATCACCAATGTGACGTTGCGGCTTGCAAAAAAGGGTCATCACCATCTTCAACTGGAATACGGTGCCATAAGATCTAAGCTGGAAGAGATGGGAGTACGGAATCCGGGCATAGACGATGTCAGCAGGGCTGTCATTGATATCAGGAGATCAAAGCTTCCCGATCCAGTCGAGCTGCCAAATGCTGGTAGTTTTTTCAAAAACCCCATCGTAACCCATGAAAAGTACCAAAAATTGATCGATCAATATCCGCATATGCCGCACTATCCGGCTGCTGCTGGCGTCAAACTTGCTGCCGGATGGCTCATAGAACAATGCGGCTGGAAGGGGAAGAGGATTGGACAGGTGGGTACCTACCCATACCAGGCATTGGTCATCGTCAACTATGGGACGCATGATGGCAAAGAAATACTCGCCTTTTCTGAAAAGATCCAGCAATCTGTGGCAGAGAATTTTGGAATCAATCTAGAGAGAGAGGTCAATGTATATGGGCTGGAAGACGACGCACTAGGTTCATAAACCGAGTATTGAGGTTAGTTGTTGGCCTGTACTTTTTCTTTTTTTATCTCCTGTTGTTCATAAGCAGGATCCTCCTCCGGCAATGTATAGGCGTTGCCTTTGCGACCAAATACCGAAAGACGAACGTATCGTTTGGGATTGAGTCGCAGATCCTGCAACAGCAGTGCCAGGTGCTCCGTGGTGGCTTCCAGGTTGTCGTAGATTTCGGGGTTATTCAGCAACTGAGCCAGGCTCCCTTTGCCGTCCTCGACTTTTGTGAGCAGGTCATTGATCTTCCCAAATGAGTCATTGGCCTTGCTAACCGTAGTTTCAAGCTCTTTCAAAACAGAATTGGTCCTGTCGAAGGTCTCATCGGTTTTGCCAAAGGCGGTACCAAGGTCGGCATCCACCAATTGCTGGGATAACTCGGCAAAATTGCGAATCATTCTTTCCATATCCTGGTTGGTGCTCGCCAGTGACGTACTCACCACGGCCATCCCTTCTGCGGTAGTATTGAGATCGTCATAAGTACTTCTTATCAGACTGTTCATAGCATCGGTCAGAGATGCAAGGTTAGACATTGACTGTTCGAGGTTGAGAATCGTTTTTGTTACAGCATTGTCCGCATCCTTATCACTGAGACTTGCCAGCAGGCTATCCATTACCGGCCTCATTTCGTGACGGAGGGTGGCGATGTAATCTTTTAAATTGTCCTTTCCTATCATGGCGTCGAGCACTCCCCTTAAGCCAGGCTGAAAGCGATAACCGCTTTCAGCGCAGTCTGCACCACTGCACACCGTATCAAAGTCAAGGATAATTTTCTTGCTGCCTACAAGGCTATTGTCTGCCGCCAATACAGCTATGGTGCTTTTGGGCAGCCTGTATTCACCCTGCACCTCAAACTTGATGATCATGGTACGTGTGTTCTCAGGGTTCAGGGAAATATCAGAAACGCTGCCTACCACAAAACCGTTAATCTCCACAGGGGCAGCTGTCTTGAGACCCTCTATGTTGCCATAAACGACTTCAAAGGATTTTACTTCTTTCAGGATGTTTTTCCCTTTCATGAACTGAAACATCCAGACCATTAAGGTAATGGCGATCAGTGAAATCAATCCAATCTTTAGTTCTTTAGACATGATGACGGATTAAAATTGATGCAATATACAATCTCCTGCTTTGTGGATATGGGTTAAACGCCATCACAAGACGAACGTTGTACGACAAATTGAATTTTTTATAGTCTTACTTGCCTTGTATCAACTGCCTATGTCGGAGAGTCTGACCCTTTCTTCACCATTGTAGGCTACGACGAAGGCGCCGTTGAACCCCATGGCGCGCACTCTTATTTGCTCTTGGATTGCCTCTTCAAGATTCTCGTATTGACCAACGACATATTTAAAAAGATCGTCTTCAACTTTTACCTCCAGGTTGCCCAACATATCGTAGCGCCCGATTTCGTGCGCGGGCATCGGTTTCTTCGTGGAAGCAACCTGGACTTTAAAAACGACGGACCTGCTGCTGGTTTGTTGATGGTATGGTATCTTAGGAGTAGAGCTCTCTGTGGTATCATCTGTATAACTATGGTCGTCTGAAGATGGTGGATCATTATCGGTTGCCAAACTGGCGTGTTTTGCAGTTTCGCCGTTTGTGCTCTCTTCCATTTCCAGACCAGGTCCTGGTGCTGCAACTGATTGTGCAAGGAGATTCTTTTGAGTAATGACGTCCCTGCCATATTCCGCCAATGCCATCGCCACAGAGCGTGAAAGTTTTTTTTGTCCTTCCTCGCTGAGGACGTAGGTTTCGTCAGAGGCATTGCTCAAGAAGGCCGATTCTATGAGTATGGCGGGCATCGTAGCCTTTCTAAGCAGAACGAAACCAGCCTGTCGAACCCCGCGATCCATCAGCCCCGCCTTGGATTTGACATGCTTTTGAACACGCTGTGCCACTCCAATACTCTGACCCAGGTGGTCATTTTGGATGGCTGAAAGAAGGATATGACCTTCCACGGAAAAAGGGTCAAAATCGGTGTAATTCTCGAGGTAATCATCTTCCAGAAGCACAGAGGAATTTTCTCTTTTGGCGACTTCGAGGTTTTCGTCTGACGAGTGCAGGCCCATCACATAGGTTTCAGTACCCGTAGCAGATCGGGCATGAGGACTGGAATTGCAATGAACGGAGACAAAAAGGTCCGCTTTTATATCATTGGCAAGGCCAATTCGCTTATCCAGAGGAACAAATACATCGCTTTCGCGGGTGTAAACCACTTTTGCCCCGGGCATCATGTCTTGCAACGTATTGCCTATTTGCATGGAGATCTGGAGGACAACATCTTTTTCATGGCTATCTGCCCCCGAAGTACCATAATCATGACCACCATGACCGGGATCGATGACGACCGTAAATCCTGTGTCACCCTTTAAATAAGTCACCTGGGATAAGGTAACACTTGCATGCAGTAGCAACACTGCCCATATCCACAGCGTTACTGAAGAGGTAAGCTTAGTTTTCATCACATCTTTAGATTTTGGCATTAATTAGATCCACTTTGCCAAACCATGGTCCATAGACCAATTGCAAAATAAGTGATTTACAAGAATTTACATATTAAATAATTAATTTAATTGTGATTATTTCACCCAATTCATTGAAATTAAAGTTCAATCTTTGCAAAATCCGATTCATTGCATAATTAAGGAAAGTGTCTTGTGATTTTGGGGATATGACTAAAAGGTGCGTCCTATTGCCGTGAATGCTCTGCGTTTCATATGGTTGGTTATCGGGCTTTTCGCTTGCGAGGGATTGGCATCACAAGACATGGACACTACTGCACTTCCGAGGCCAGATACGACGCTCTCCGCGGATACTTTGCTTACAAAGCCATCTCCTGGGCGTTCGACTTTTGATCTTGATTCAGTTCTGATAGAGAGTACTTCCAGAACCCCCAGGCGCCCTGGGCGTCCCGCACAGAGTTCACAGGCAGGGGTTGTCTATGGTTCTGTTGATTCCAATTATATGGACATACGCAACAATACCGTCCATCTCATGGGGAAAGCTTACATACGGTACGAAGATTTTGAAATAAGGGCAGACTATATCCAGTATAATTTTTCGACCAACGAGGTGGAAGCTTATTCCCGGGGAAAAATAGCAGACAGGCCTCTCTTCAAGACCAACGAGCAGGAGATCATAGCCGATCGAATCCGGTTCAATGTGGATACTCAGCAAGGAATTGTAGAAGGCGCAAGAGTCGTCCAGGACAATATGTACATTCATGGTGCCGTCACCAAATTTGTCAAAGCTGCATCGGACAGCCTTCTGGTCGACGATGTCATATTCAACAAAAATGCCCTTATCACGACCTGTAATCACCCCGATCCTCATTGGGGTATCCGCACATCGAAACTCAAATTAATACCGGAGAAACTAGCTGTAATCGGGCCATTCAATATGGAGTTGGCAGGCCTTCCCACTCCATTGATGCTGCCTTTTGCCTTTGCACCGTTGTTCAACTTTGCACAAGGTACATCTGGACTCATATTTCCCCAGGACCCATTTTACAGCTCGCCAAATCTTGGCATTGGCATCAGGGGACTTGGTTACTATTTTCGCTTCAGCGACTATTTTGACCTCGGTTTGACGGCGGATGTTTACACAAGGGGATCCTGGGGAATCAATGCCGCTTCAAACTACAGGAAGCGCTACAAGTACAACGGTTCGATGAATATTGGATTTTCGAGGCAGATCACAGAAGTGCAAGGACAAATATTGCCCAATGTACAGAACTCCTATTCCATTAACCTGACCCACAACCAGGATGCCAAAGCACATCCCTACAGAAGGATAGGAGGAAATCTTCGCTTTACTGTCAACGACTTTGACCGCAGAAATTTTACCGACGCCGAATCTCAACTCAATTCACAGATCAATTCCAACTTTTCCTATCAATACCGGCTGTCCAAAGCGTTGAGCTTTTCTTCAGGCATTTCGCATTCTCAAAACACGCTGAATCGCAGCATCAGTTTTACCGTACCCACTTTACAGCTAAGGTTAAACAGGGTTTTTCCGTTCAAGAAGCCAGGAGGATCGTCCAAGGAGAAGTGGTATGAAAAAATAAATTTACAATACAACGGTCAATTTCAGAATTCTGTAAATACCGTAGATACATTGTTGTTCACATCGCAGACACTTGATCTTTTCAGGGCCGGAGTGACTCACGAAGTTTCCGCAGGAGCATCTTACAACCTGCTAAGGCATTTCAATTTTAATACGAGCATCGACTACGATGAGTTTTGGTATTTGCAGACTTACGAGGAAACAGCGGATACTGCATTTATTCGACAGGATTTTAAACCCTACCGGGATATTGCTGTTACAGGGGGGCTTACAACCAACCTTTTTGGTACCATTCTTTTCAAAAAGGGATTAATTCGGGGCCTGAGACACGAAATATCTCCTTCGGTTGCACTGAGTTATTCACCTGCAACAGACCGTTATTTGAAGTTTTATGATCCCGATCCGGACAATCCCGACAACGAGGAGGAAAGTTACAATCCTTTTACAGCGGAAAGCGGGGAGCGCCTGTTCAGAAATACCAGGCTCGATGTCGGCGGCGCATCCATTACCTATGGGTTGAGAAATCGTCTTCGTGGGAAATACTGGTCCAAGAAAGACAGCACAGAGAAAAAATTCGAAATGCTCAATGCCAACTTCTCTGGCAGTTACAATTTTAATGCAGACTCTCTGAAATTCAGCCCGATCTCATTTTCTGCTACATCTCGAATACTTGGAGGAATGACGACATTGCAGCTGAGTGGATCGCTGGATGCCTATGCCACGGATGCCAGTGGCAGGCGTATTAACCAATCGTTGTGGTCTAAAGAGAAAAAATTGCTGCGCCTTGTGAGCCTGACCGGCTCGATCAACACTTCCCTCACCTTGAGCCAGATCAGGGACATTTTGCAGGGCAAATCGACTTTCTCGGGAGGTCAGGGCAGCCGTTCCTACGGCCGCAGCACATCATCTTCCAGGAAGACCGAGTACCCCGAGTTGTTTTCGTGGTTTGAAGGTGTCCGGATAGATTACAACTACCGCTTTACCATTCGAGAATTGTCTGGCAAGAAAGAATTTCAAACTTCGGCCAATAGCATACGTCTCACGATACGCAATATTCCTCTTTCCCAGAAGTGGGGAGTCGGCGTCGGTAACCTCAGCTATGACTTCAGCAGTAAGCGATGGGTATATCCCAGTTACAATATTACGAGGGACCTCCATTGCTGGGAGATGAATTTCAGTTGGCAGCCGGCCCTCGATACCTTCAGTTTTTTCATTGGCGTTTCGGCGCGACCATTTGGTGACTTTATCAAATATCAGACTGGTCGCACTCGATTCGATGCTTCTTTCAGGTGATGCCGGAGAAACTGTTTGTCATGGCACAAATACTTTGCGTGCAAAAGACCTTTCACCATAGTGCAGCACGACGATGTAAATTCCTTGAACGAGACCTTCGATGGTATGTCTGGCTTCTTCGTTATGAGGATCGTGCCGGATTTTTCGGCCAGACATATCGAATAGCGCTAGGTCATAACTGCTTCCCGTCAGTGGCCTGATGGAAATATCGAAAGAACCATCCCTCGTGACTATTTGTGCCACCTTCAGCGGATTGTCCGGGATTACAGAATTGGTGTTACAAATCCTCGAAGCTACCAATTCGTAGCGGTATGTAAAGAGCGCGTTCATCATTCTTTCGGCCTGCCCCCTAGTGAAATAATGCATGCAAGCATCATCCCTGAAATTCAGAAAATTAGAAGCCATGTCAAAGCTGCCGCAGGATTGTGCTCCATCTACGGATTCACACCCAAAATAAGGACCGGATTGAAAGGGTGTATCGGCGATGAAGTCATCATCCGTATTACAACCTAGATCGCTTCCAAAAAGGTGTTGTACGTTAAAGAAATGGGCAACTTCATGAGTGAGTGTTCTGCCCCTGTTAAAAGGTCCAGGCGCATTTTCGTCCCTGCCGAAGGCGTCATAGCGTATCACGATTCCTTCCTCACCAGCAGGGTGATCTTCTCCGATGGGAAAGGTAGCATCGCCGAGAAAGTCACTGCGATCTCCGACCCAGATGTTCAGGTATGACGAGACGTCCCATGCGCTGGAACCGCCAAGGTCGGAGTGTTTGATCCTCCTTCGACCTTCTGTACTTAGCAAACTTCCAATGTCGTCACGGTCGGTTTGAACACGCACGATGCCGCTTGTCGGTTGACCGTTAGGATCCATGGAGGCAAGGCAAAAACTGATACCCGGATTACCCACATTTTTTTCAAATCGAGCGGGTACCATGTCGAGATCCTCGTTGCGCATATTGTAATCCTCATTCAATACCTCGATTTGGGAAAGGATCAGCTCATCCGATAAGTTTTCTTGCGGAGAATTCCATACGATATGAACGACCACAGGAACAAAAACAGTCGATCTCGGATGAGAAAGATCCCGCTTGGGAGAGGTGTCAACAGTCATCGTCGGAGCCAGGGTGCCACAACGGGGGATAGTTTGAGCCGTCACAGTCAGGGAGGCCAGGAAAAAAAGAATCGACACACAGATTTTCAGCGTCGCAGTCAATAGGGTCGAATTTGTTTCAATTTATTGAATTCTGAAGACTCGTCCAAAAGGGACTCCGTCGAGGGATTGGAAGGTAAGCAAGAAAAGATGAGGATATTCTCTTATATATGAAAAATCACTCATATTTGTCGTTAAAACCAGCCATGAGACAGTACCTCGATTTATTGGAACACATCCTGAACCAGGGTGAGGAGAAATCCGATCGGACCGGTACGGGAACTCTCAGCTGTTTTGGCTACCAGATGCGTTTTGATCTGCAAAAGGGGTTTCCTCTTCTGACCACAAAGAAACTTCATCTCAGATCGATCATTCACGAACTGCTCTGGTTCATTAAAGGTGATACCAACGTAGGTTATCTGCAGGAGAATAAAGTTAGGATTTGGGATGAGTGGGCCGATGAAAATGGTGATCTGGGTCCCGTTTATGGAAAACAATGGAGACGTTGGGAAAGCCCTGACGGACGTGTTATTGATCAGTTGCAACAAGTCATCGATATGATCCGCGAAAACCCGCAATCGAGACGTATGGTGGTCAGTGCCTGGAATGTCGGAGAACTGAAAGAAATGGCCCTTATGCCTTGTCACTGCTTGTTTCAGTTTTATGTTGTCAACGGCAGGTTGTCATGCCAACTCTACCAACGTTCTGCAGATACTTTTCTCGGAGTGCCATTCAATATCGCATCGTATGCCTTGCTCACGATGATGGTAGCCCAAGTAAGTGGTCTGGAGGCAGGAGAGTTCATTCATGCTTTTGGAGATGTGCATCTTTACAAAGATCATTTGGAGCAAGCCAGTCTTCAATTGACCAGGGAACCAAGGTCGCTACCTACCATGAACATCAACCCTGCGGTGAAAAATATCAACGACTTTAGTTATGATGATTTCACGCTGAAAGGATATAACCCGCACCCGCATATCAAGGCAAAGGTGTCGGTATGATTATTTGTACAAAGTCTGAATAAGAGCGAGCCATATCATATGTTGTAATAAATATATGTGGAAACTTATTTTTGCGGCAAATTTTATTTGTCGCACAAGGTATTTTACGTGAATACGAACCTATGACACAGAATCAAAAGAGATTTGGCATCCTGCTGACACTGCTCTTCGCCTTCTCGGCGACCTTTGCCCAACCTTCAGTCGATGCCGGTAAAACCGTCTTTCGAAATTACTGCGCCACCTGTCATGCCAAGGACATGAAAACGGATCTCACCGGGCCTGCCCTCGGGGGCACGGAAGAACGTTGGGCGGATTATCCCCGGGAAGACCTTTATGAGTGGATCCGCAATTCGCAAAAACTAATTGCGGCTGGGCATCCAAGGGCAACAGAGCTGTGGGATGACTGGAAGCCGACGGTCATGACAGCATGGCCCAATTTAACTGATGAGGACATCGAGTCGGTTTTGCTTTACATCAACGACGTATACACAGCTGTTCCCACCGCAGCAGATGCGGGCACAGGTGCAGGTGTTGCGTCAGATACGGGTGCACATTATAACTGGCTGTACTACGTGTTGTTTGGCTTGCTCGTGGTACTTACCATAATCCTTGCGAGAATCATTACGAGTCTTGACACGATTATCCGGGTCAGAGAAGGTTTGGACGTTGACAGGACACCTTTATTAAAGAAAGTCTTCAGCAAGCGCGTGGTTTCTTTCATGATATTTCTTTTGGTTCTGGTGGGCGGCTATACAACGGTGAGCAATGCCATCTCCCTGGGTCGTCAGCAAGGCTATGCACCTGATCAGCCAATCAACTTCTCTCATACAACCCATGCCGGACTGCATCAGATCGATTGCCAATATTGTCACGACGGAGCACGCCGGTCCAAACACGCCGTCATCCCAGCGGCCAATACATGTATGAACTGCCACTCAGCCATCAAAAACGGATCTCAATGGGGTACAGCCGAACTTACCAAGATCTATGCTTCTGTGGGCTACGATCCAACCTCTAGCCAGTATATAGAAAATTACCAGGACCTTGCAGAGGACGAGATCGCGGAAATTTACAAAAAGTGGATTTCTGATACTTACATTGCCGACAATGGCTTAAATGTCATGGATGAGAAGGGTCAGAGACTCGTTGAAGAACAATGGCAAGGCATCAAAGCTTCCCTGACCAATGCTCAGAAGGAAGAAATACCGGGTCCCATCGAGTGGATCCGCATCCATAATTTACCGGATCACGTGTATTTCAACCATAAACAGCACGTGGCGGTGGGTCAAATTGAATGCCAGACGTGTCACGGAACAGTGGAGGAGATGGATGTCGTACAGCAATACAGTCCCCTGAGCATGGGATGGTGCATCAATTGCCACCGCCAGACGGAAGTACAATTTGAAGGTAACGAATACTACACCAGCTACGAGAGGTACCACGAACAATTGGCAAACGGCGCCAAGGAAAAAATAACGGTAGAAGATATTGGCGGCCTCGAGTGTCAGAAATGTCATTATTAATTGAAAAGACAGACAGCAGATATGAATAAAGTAAAAGGGGGCATTTGGATTGGGGAAAAGGATCTCACGGGGGACCCTGACTTCCTCAAGAGCGCCCAGGGCGAAATTCAGAACGAGTCCTTGATCGAAACTTTGTCAGAACAAGGGTCCATGGACCATGCCGGAGGATCGCGAAGGGATTTCCTGAAAATGATGGGTTTCGGCTTAGGCGCAGCCACCGTGGCAGCAGGATGTGATATTCCTGTCAAAAGGGCCATCCCATACGTAGTTAAACCGGATGAAATCGTTCCAGGCGTTGCATCATACTATGCGTCGTCATTCGTGGAAGGAGGAGATTATTGCGCAGTTTTGGTCAAAACCAGAGAGGGGAGACCCATTAAAATCGAAGGGAATGACCTTTCCCCGGTTACAAAGGGAGGAACCTCAGCTCGTGCACAGGCGTCAGTTTTGAGTCTTTACGATGTCAATAGGCTGAAAGAACCCAGTGTGGACGGTGACGTCGTCGGCTGGGATGTCCTCGATGACACCGTTCGGCAGGCCCTGACGTCATCCCGGGGTACGCGAATCGTGACCCATTCCGTCTTGAGCCCTACGACCAGGGCGATATTGGAAGGGATCCGGTCAAAATATCCCAACGTAGAAATTGTTACCTATGACCCTGTCTCTTCGGCGGCCATTCTTGAAGCGAATGAACGCAACTTCGGATTGAGGGTTATACCTGACTATCATTTCGACAAAGCCAAATTAATCGTGGGATTCAATGCTGATTTTCTCGGCACATGGATTTCTCCGGTAGAATTTGCGCATCAATACGCCAAAGGCAGAAAGATCAATGACATTCATTCGGCGGATATGTCAAGGCATATACAGGTAGAGTGTCACATGTCGCTGACAGGGTCCAACGCCGACAACCGCATATTGGTTAAACCATCAGAGCAGGGCCATGCCATTGTTTACCTTTATGGAAAGGTGACGGGTGTAGCTTCCGGTGCCAATGCATTGAGTGACGAAGCAAAGGCAGCCCTTGACAAGGTTGCTGAACAGCTCCTGGCCGCCAGGGGTACTTCGCTGGTCGTCAGCGGAAGCAACAACACGGCAGAACAGGTACTGGTCAACGCAATCAATAATGCATTGGGCAACTATGGCCAAACGCTTGGATTTGATCACGCTTCCCTCCAACGACAGGGGGACGAACGCCATCTATCTGAATTGGTTTCGGACATTCAACAGGGATCCGTCGACGTTGTGATATTCCACAAGTGCAATCCCTTGTACGAATACAGTGGTTTGGAGGGCCTTGCGGATGCAATAAGTGCTGTAAGCACCAAAATAGCAATGTCCTATGCACAGGATGAGACCTCTTCGCTCTGTGGCATCGTGGCACCCGTACACCATACCTTGGAAAGTTGGGGTGATGCGGAGCCAAAGGCAGGATTGCTCAGTCTCATTCAACCTGCCATCCATCCATTATTTAATACTCGTCAGGCGGAGACTTCTCTTTTGTCCTGGTCCGGTGATCTGCCATCAGGCGATCAGCCATACATGGAATATCTCAAAGCTCACTGGGAAGCCAACTATTTCGGACGCCAGTCTGATTTCCTTTCCTTTCAGACATTTTGGGATCGCACGTTGCACGATGGCGTGCTGAGCTATGACCCCGAACTAACCGTTGGTGATTTCAATGGTGACATTTCAAGGGCCTTGTCAGAAATAACGAAACCATCGGGGGCTGAACTGGAAATTCAATTGGTTGAGCCAGTAACTGTAGGGAATGGGCAATATGCCAACAATCCGTGGCTTCAGGAGATGCCCGACCCAGTATCAAGATGTGCATGGGGCAACTACCTCGCTGTACCCGTAGAGTTTGACGGAGTGCGCAGATTCGTAGGCATGAACGACCTGAAAGACGGGGACCTCGTCGATTTGACGGTTGGCGATATCACCTATCGAGTCCCGGTGATCCAGCAATTTGGACAAATGAGGGGCACGGTGGCACTGTCATTGGGATATGGCAGAAGAAATGTAGGACTTGCAGGAAGAAATGTCGGTGTTGACGTCAACCCATCTGTAGGTTTTTCAGACGGGCGAGCTCAATATATGGCTTCCAATGTTTCATTGACCAAAGCCAAAGGCAAGGAAAAGTGGTACAGCAGCGTCCAATATCATCATACAATGGGTGTCAAAGCACCAGATGCCAAAACAGGGGAGATGATCAATGCCGATGAAGCCGCTACTGTCTATGCCACTTACGGCATAGTGAAGCAAGGCTACCAGGGTTCACTGGTCGATCGATCCATCATCAGGCACAGCCATGTCAATGACCTGGAACATGCCGTAGAAGAGTTGAAACACGAGCGCGAGCACCACGAAAGCCTGAACGCAGAGACCCTGTATCCCTACGATCAATACAAAGAAGAAAAATACAGCCAGGGGCATCACTGGGGTATGCATGTAGACCTGAATGCCTGTACGGGCTGTGGAGCGTGTACCATTGCCTGTATGGCGGAGAACAACGTGCCGGTAGTCGGAAAAGAGCGCGTGGCGAAGCACCAGGAAATGTCATGGCTCAGAATTGACAGGTATTATTTCGGACCCGTAGAAAGTCCCAATGTTGTGTATCAACCGATGATGTGCCAGCATTGTGACAATGCGCCCTGCGAAAATGTTTGTCCGGTCAATGCCACCAACCACAGTTCGGAGGGGCTGAACCAGATGACATACAACCGGTGTATAGGAACCCGGTATTGTGCCAACAACTGTCCTTACAAGGTGAGACGGTTCAACTGGATGGATTACACGACTGCAGATATTTTCCCTGCCAACCAGATTTCACTGAACGGGGAAGAAGACGAGCTGCCATACGGTGCCGACAACCTCACCCGGATGGTGCTCAATCCTGATGTTACGGTACGCAGCCGAGGAGTTATAGAAAAATGCAGCTTCTGTATCCAGCGGATCCAGGAAGGTAAGTTGACCGCTAAAAATGAAGGTCGAAGGCTTCGCGATGCAGATGTCCGCACGGCATGCCAGACCGCATGTCCGACGGGTGCCATAACCTTCGGCGACCAAAATAATACGGAAGGGGAATTGCATAAAAAGTTTCAATCCCCGCTTAATATGATCGTTTTGGAAGAAACCAATGTAAGATCCTCGGTGCAGTATACGATGAAGGTGCACAACAGGGATGAAACATTGGAAGCATAATAATCACATAGACTTAGCTAAATGAGTGCAACAGTCAGTCCATTAAGAGAACCATTAATAGAAGGTAAGAAGTCTTATCACGATATAACGGTCGACCTGGTACGTGCAACGGAGAAAACTCCTTCCAGTACATGGGTCATCGCCTTTATCATATCGGCTTCCGTCCTTGCTTTCGGAATTTTTTGTATTCTCTGGACGATATGGGTAGGAATCGGTACATGGAATCTCAACCGAACCATTGGATGGGGCTGGGATATTACCAACTTCGTATGGTGGATCGGTATTGGACATGCGGGTACGCTGATCTCTGCGATCCTTCTTCTGTTCAGGCAAAAGTGGCGAACAGGGGTCAATCGCGCAGCGGAGGCGATGACGATTTTTGCGGTTATGTGTGCCGGGCTTTTTCCCCTGATACACATGGGCCGCATATGGCTGGCCTTTTTCATATTTCCATATCCCAATACCAGGGGATCATTGTGGCCCAATTTCAACTCACCTCTTCTGTGGGATGTATTTGCAATCAGTACCTATTTCACGGTTTCCCTTTTGTTTTGGTATACAGGCCTTGTGCCTGACTTCGCTACCGTGCGCGATCGCGCTAAAGGGCTGCGTAAAAAATTCTATAATTTCCTCAGCTTTGGCTGGACAGGATCCGCAAAACACTGGCAGCGCTGGGAAGCTCTTTCACTGGTGTTGGCGGGCATTGCCACACCGCTGGTTCTTTCGGTGCATACCATAGTAAGTTTCGACTTCGCCACATCGGTCATTCCGGGTTGGCACACGACCATTTTTCCTCCATACTTTGTGGCGGGTGCGATCTTTTCTGGTTTTGCGATGGTGCAAACTCTGATGCTGATCACGAGAAAAGTCCTCAAACTTGAGGAATACATTACCATCGGCCACATCGAATCAATGAATAAGGTGATCGTGACCACGGGTACCATAGTAGGGGTGGCTTATCTCACAGAGTTGTTTATAGCCTGGTATTCAGGATACATCTACGAACAATTCGCATTCTTTAACAGGGCCCTCGGACCGTATTATTGGTCTTATTTTGGGATGATGTTTTGCAACGTCGTTTCTCCCCAGTTTTTCTGGGTGGAAAAAATCCGGCGCAGTGTGTGGTGGACCTTTTTCTTATCGATTGTCGTGAACATTGGTATGTGGTTTGAGCGATTTGTCATCATAGCCACTACGCTGGCGCGCGACTATCTCCCGTCTTCATGGAGCTTTTATGTGCCCACATGGGTAGAGGTTGGAATATTCCTGGGAACGCTGGGCTTGTTTTTTACCCTGTACCTATTGTTTACAAGAGTGGCACCAGTGGTCGCCATCGCAGAAGTAAAAGCCATTTCAAAAGCAGCGGGCGACCAGTACCTCGAAAAGAATGCAAAAAGACACCGTCAAGTGGTGGAAGAATATCAATCATCCGAAGCCGAAGGGAAGGCATATGGTGCAGCCCTGGCACATGAAGAAAGTCATTGACAATGAAGAAGTTCAATAAAGAAGTCGTTTTTGGACTGTATAACGACGAACACGACCTGATCAATGCTGTCAAGGCAGCGAACAAGGAGCATCTGTCGATTTACGACGTGTTCTCACCCTTCCCGGTGCACGGATTAGACCCGGTTCTTGGACTGGAAGAGTCGCGACTGCACATTGCGGGATTTATATACGGTGCTATAGGCACTTTGACGGCATTCCTCGGTATGACGTGGATATTTACAAAAGACTGGCCTATCATTTTTGGAGGTAAACCATACTGGTCTGTACCGGCATTTATCCCCATCACCTTCGAGGTGACGGTTCTTTTTGCTGCCATAGGAATGACGGTTACATTTTATGTCATTAACGGACAAGGACCGGGTGTGACCAATCCCGTATTACACGACCGCATCACGGATGATAAATTTTGCCTTGCTTTTGACACTCATGAAGTCGATGAGTCGAAAGCCAGGGAATTTTTGAAAAGTACCGGCGCCCACGAAATCACAACCAAGAACATTTAATGAAGATGATGAAACACAATATCATAAAAGGTAAAAAAGCCATCTTGTACCTCGCCGTCCTGGTACTATTTGCCTGTGCGCAACCCGGCAAGAACAGTACAGGCAGTGAATTCATGCCTGACATGGGGCATTCGGTGGCTTATGAAGCAAACTATTACAACTATTACTACAACAATACCTGGGGCACTCAGAACGAATATTATGAATTCGTGAAACCCAAATTACCTGTCGAAGGAACCATTCCAAGGGGATATGCCGGCTCTTCAGATCTTAGCCGCATTGAAGGACGCAGCTCCGGGAACGCTGTAGCACACGCTCCCAATGGTAGCGTACCCTATTATTATGGAGATACAGAAGAAGAGCGAAACAGGGCAACAGAAGAAATTATAGATAACCCTTATCCGATAACAGCAGAAGGTCTAGCCCGCGGGAAAGATTTGTACGATGTTTTTTGTGGCATCTGCCACGGTGAAAATGGAGACGGATTGGGATATCTCGCACGTGAAGACGGGGGTAAATACCCCGCCCAACCCGCCAATTTCCTGCTGGAACAGTTTGTCAGCGCCTCCAATGGCCGATATTACCATTCCATCATGTACGGAAAAAATCTCATGGGGGCTTACAAAGACAAGCTTTCCTTCGAGGAGCGATGGCAGGTTATCCATTACATCAGGTCTCTACAGGCCAAGGAACTCAAGCTGGAGTATAACCAATATGTTAATACACTTAATGACATAGATCGTCCCGCCGGTGACACCGGTAAAGGTGTGACTGCTGAGGGTAATATGGAGTCAAGCGATGGTGCACTGGCAGCAGGCAGTCATAGTACAGACGATCACAGCCATTAAAAGACAAAACGCATGGAAGCAGTAGTATCTAGATATCAAATCACTTCGAGACAACGCAATTTACTTTTTGCAGGTATAGGTTTGGGCATCCTATGCATGTTGATTACATGGTTTACGGACGATGGACATCACACGCGATTTTGGTCCAATTTCTTGCACAACTCGGTTTTCTTCACGGGTATAGCATTTATGGCCCTGTTTTTTTATTCGATTTGTTGTACCGCCTGGGCGGGATGGCATGTTGTATTTAAGCGCGTCTGGGAGGCCATGAGCCTGTTCCTGGGAGTAGGCCTGGTACTGATGGCCATAATAGGGTTGGGGACTCTATTTGGTTGGCACCACCTCTATCACTGGGCTGATACTGCATCTGTAGAAGCGGATAAAATACTCGAACACAAATCTGCCTTCCTGAATGGTAAATGGTATACGATCAGCGTCATAATGATCGCCGTATGGCTATTCTTTGCCTATAAACTGAGAAAGTTTTCGGTCGACGAAGATGAGAAGGGGGGCGAACATTATAAACAGCACATCCTGAGCAGGTGGTGGACTGCAGGATTCCTTCCATTGGCAGGATTTTCCAGTGCCCTGGTTATCTGGCTTTGGGTGATGTCGGTGGATGCCCACTGGTACAGTACGCTTTTCGCATGGTACTCTGGTGCAAGTTTGTTTGTCTCCATGATCTGTATGACCATCCTCGTTCTCGTTTTCATGAAAACGAAAGGCTACTACGCCAATGTAACGGTCGAACACTTCCACGACCTCGGCAAGTTTCTCTTTGCCTTTTCTATTTTCTGGACGTACTTGTGGTTTTCACAGTATATGTTGATTTGGTATGCGAATGTAGGTGAAGAAACCGTCTATTTTAACACCCGCCATGATCACTACCCGGTGCTCTTTTATGCCAACCTCGGCATCAATTTCCTGGTCCCCTTTTTAATCCTCATGCGCAATGACACCAAGAGAAAATACGGATCCCTGATCCTGGTCTCGCTGATATGCTTATTTGGACACTGGCTCGACTTTTTTCTTATGGTCAAACCAGGTGTTCTACACACAGCACATGAAATGACATCAGGTATCCACGGGGATCACGGTCATGGAGCAGTAGATGCGGAGCACATAACAGATCACGGCGCCACAGAGGCAGCAGCCCATGCTGCAGATCACGTATCTACTTTTGAAGCTGGATTCACCTTGCCAGGCTTTCTCGAACTCGGAACATTCATAGGGTTTACGTGTTTATTTTTATACGTCATGTATCACTTTTTGTCCAAGGCCAACTTGGTTCCTAAGAATGACCCGTACTTATCAGAGAGTTTACATCATCATGTTTAAAAAAGAGCTATTATGATCGGATTGATAATTGTTGGTATTGTAGCACTCATCGGGATCATTGTCGTCCAAATAGGCAAGGTGTCCGAACTGGCTGCCAAAATCAGGGGAGAAGAAGAGGTAGAACGAAGAAGCAACGAAACGACCGCCAGGTGGCTTGTCATCTTTATGGTGGCTTTCCTTATCTATTGTATCGCCTCTGCCCTGTACTATAAGAATTCCATGCTGGGATATGGCCCTCACGTGTCTGCATCTGAACATGGCGGAAGCCTTGATAGCCTTTTCAACTGGACCCTGTTTTTTACGGGAATTGTTTTTGTCATCACGCACATCGTCCTTTTCTGGTTTGCGTATAAATACCGCCGCAAAGAGGGAAGGATCAGCGAGCATTTTGCACACAGCAATCGCCTTGAATTGATATGGACCATCATCCCGGCCATCGTGATGGTTGGATTAGTTACCAGCGGCCTGGTGGTGTGGAACGACGTAATGCCCGATGTCGGTCCTGATGAGGAGTACCTCGAGATCGAGGCGACGGGTTATCAGTTTGCATGGGATCTTCGATACGGCGGCAAGGATGGCAAACTGGGCACAAAAAATTTCAGGCTGATCAATCCAGGCACAAATCCATTGGGCCAGGACTGGTCGGACCCCAAAAACATCGACGACTTTCACGCGACAGAGATTGTCTTGCCAGTAGACCAGAAAGTACGCGTGCGAATTACAGCCAAAGATGTATTACACAACTTTTACCTGCCCCATTTCAGGGTAAAAATGGATGCCATCCCAGGACTGCCGACCTATTTTATCTTTACTCCATCCATAACAACAGCAGAGTATCGCCAGGAACTCAGTAAATATCCTGAGTGGCAGGTGCCTGCCGATCCAGACGATCCGACAGGACCGCAGAAATGGGAGACCTTTAATTTTGAATTGGCATGTGCCGAACTCTGTGGTAAAGGACATTACAGTATGCAAAAATGGGTGCGAATCGTCGAAAGAGACGAATATGAAGCGTGGTTCAACAGTCAGGCTTCGTATTACGCGCAAAATATTAGAAATACCGAAGCAGATCCATTCATTGGTCAGTTGCTGGATTATGAAATAGAGGAGCGTGCTCAAGAGCTCATAAGAGATTTTGAATATGCCATCGTACAGGATGATCCATCAACAGAACCGATTTCTCTGAGCAACCTGTTTTTTAGCACCGGATCTGCCGAACTGGAAGAGGACTCCCGCTACGAGCTGGACAACCTCATTTCCATATTGACTGACTTCAACGATGTCTCGGTCGAGATCGGAGGGCATACTGACAGCCAGGGCGACAGCCAGGCCAATATGATCCTTTCGGAAGCCCGGGCCAATGCGGTAGTAAATTACCTCACGGAGAAAGGTATCGATCCTTCGCGATTGATAGCTGTGGGATATGGCGCTACGCGACCGGTCGATACGAACGACACACCTGAAGGACGTCAGAACAACAGGAGAATTGAAATGAAAATTATTGCTCAGAATTTTTAAAAAAATTACACAATGGCAGAAGTATTAAAATACGACGAAGAGGTACTCATTGAAGAACAGGGTTACGATGATCATTTTCACGAGCATCATCACGGTGACAAATACCAATCCAGCTTCATCTTCAAGTACATCTTCAGCATGGATCACAAGATCATTGCCCGCCAGTTTCTTTTCACTGGTATATTCTGGGCCGTGGTCGGTGCCGCTATGTCCATCGTTTTCAGGCTTCAGCTTGGATTCCCGGAAGAAAGTGTGGCGTGGCTGAAACCCTTATTGGGAAGATGGATCATGATCAATGAAGAAACCGGAATGGGTACGCTTGATCCACAATTTTATTATGCCTTGGTGACCATGCACGGGACGATCATCGTATTCTTTGTATTGACGGCAGGACTAAGCGGGACATTCAGTAACCTGCTGATACCGCTTCAACTGGGGGCACGGGATATGGCGTCTCCTTTTCTCAATATGCTGTCTTACTGGTTCTTTTTTCTTGCCAGTGTGGTGATGTTCTATTCACTCTTCCTGAGTACAGGGCCATTTTCAGGAGGATGGACGGCTTATCCGCCATTGAGTGCCTTGCCCCAGGCATCTTCGGGGTCGGGGGCAGGAATGACCTTATGGCTCGTGAGTCTCACGCTTTTTGTGGTCTCAGTACTTCTGGGTGGTATGAACTATATCACGACCGTGCTCAACCTCAGGACCAAAGGCATGAGCCTTTGGCGAATGCCCCTTACCATTTGGGCATTCTTTGTCACGGCTGTTCTCGGTCTGCTTTCCTTCCCTGTACTGGTTTCTGGTTTTTTCCTGCTCATGTTTGACAGGGGATTGGGAACAAGTTTTTATCTGAGCGAAATATTTATCAATGGTCAAGCCCTCGACTATGTGGGCGGTAGCCCGGTGCTTTACCAGCACTTGTTTTGGTTCCTGGGCCATCCTGAAGTATACATCATCATTTTACCCGCCATGGGTATCGTTTCGGAAGTACTTTCAGTCCACGCGAGAAAGCCCATATTTGGTTATAAAGCGATGGTTTACTCCATACTGGCAATTGGATTCCTGTCATTCATCGTGTGGGCTCACCACATGTTCATGTCAGGGGTAAATCCATTTATTTCCAATTTCTTTGTTGTTTTCACCCTGATCATTGCAGTGCCTTCAGCAGTGAAAGTATTTAACTGGATCACAACACTGTGGCGGGGCAATATCAGGTTGAACTCGCCAATGCTTTTTGCCATTGGATTCGTGTCGATGTTTATTTCCGGTGGTCTCACGGGTATATTTCTCGGGAACTCGGCGATTGATATCCAAATGCACGACACCTACTTTGTCGTTGCCCATTTCCACATTGTTATGGGAGTGGCGGCATTCTTCGGAATGTTCGCAGGCGTGTACCACTGGTTCCCACGCATGTTTGGCAGGTTTATGAACGAGACATTGGGTAAGATTCATTTCTGGCTGACGCTCGTGGGAGCATATGCTGTGTTCTGGCCGATGCACTACATCGGGATGGCAGGTGTTCCGAGAAGGTACTATCGCTTTGACAGCTTCGAGGCTTTCAACCAGTTCACCACACTCAATGAATTCATTACCATTGCCGCGGTGATCACTTTTGCTGCTCAGATCTTGTTTGTCGTCAATTTTATCTATAGCATCAATAATGGTAAGAAGATGAAGACTAAAAACCCGTGGCTTGCAACAACCCTTGAATGGACAACACCTATTAAGGCAGGTCACGGCAACTGGCCTGGAAAAATTCCGACTGTGCAGCGCTGGGCCTACGACTATGGAAAAGACGGAAAAGATTATATACCGCAGATCGTACCGCTTTCTGACGAAGAAAAGAAACAAGAACAATACCACTAAGGATACTGATGGGTAAAGAACAGGGTACATATCGCATAACAATCGCGGCAGGCCTCAAGTCTGTTGTGGCTGACTACCTCCAACTGATCAAGATTCGTTTGACGACGGTCATCGTGCTTACTGCCGTTGGGTCATTTGTCATCGTTTCCGGATGGGAGGCGAGTGGTATTTCACTCCTTATGCTTGCCATAGGTGGATTTTGTGTAACGGCTGCCTCCAATGCGTTGAACCAGGTTCTGGAAAAGGATTTTGACAAATTGATGGAAAGGACCAAGGATAGGCCCGTTGCATCCGGAAGGATGACCATATCGGCGGCAACCCTTTTTGCAGGGTTCATGTGCATAGCCGGAATTACCTTCCTGGCTTCCTTTAATCCGCTGACTGCCTTTTTCGGAATGATGTCACTCGTTCTTTATGCTTTTGTTTACACACCGCTAAAGAGGTATTCCCCGGCAGCCATTTTTGTAGGAGCAGTGGCTGGGGCGATGCCAATGTTGATTGGGGCAGTGGCATGGGAAGGAGCGATTACATGGTTTGCTCTGGCCTTGTTCGGTGTTCAGTTTGCATGGCAATATCCACATTTCTGGTCCATTGGGTTTCTCGGATATGGCGACTACCAAAAGGCGGGTTATCGCTTTATCCCAGGCAACGGGAGCGACAGGCCGAGCAGGCAAATCGCACGGAGTGGCCTGGCTTTTTCTATTGGAATCGTGGCACTGAGCATGGCTCTGTATATTTTTGGGTGGGCGAGCCTTTTGGCCTCCGCAGCCGTGACATTGCTGTCCCTGCTATTCGTCGTACAAAGTGCCCGGTTCTTGAAGTACTTTGAATTTTCGTCGGCTCGCAAGCTAATGTGGTGCTCACTGGTTTTTATACCCTGCTTTCTCCTGGTTTTGTTAATTGACAAATTGATATAAATGGCGGAAGTAATAAGAAATCTATATTTCAATACAAACAATAGAATCCACCCGCTGAAATTTGCTCTGTGGATAGCGATGGCCAGCATCACTATGATGTTTGGAGCCTTTACAAGTGCGTACGTGGTACGACAGGCGCAAGGAGACTGGCTCGAATTCAGTCTACCAAGCCTCTTCTATGTTTCCACCGTAGTATTGCTGGTGTCCAGCCTTACATTACACTCTTCATACAAATCTTTCCTTGGAGGTAGAGAACGGCGCTATAAGCAATGGCTGGGTCTAAGCCTCGCCTTAGGTACCGGATTTGTCGTGTTGCAATACCTGGCGTGGATGCAACTCTATTCTGTCGGGATCGACTTAAAAGGCAATCCATCCGGGTCATTCCTTTATGTAATTTCAGGTGTTCATGCCCTGCACATCATAGGAGGTATCGCGGCCATGTTGGTAGCCATGATCAATGCCTTCACCTTAAAATTTAAAATAACCGAAAGAAGAAAGATCAATTTCGAACTGACCTTGCAGTACTGGCATTTTGTCGACCTGCTATGGTTGTACCTATTGATCTTTTTGTACATAAGCAGAACATAATGGCAACAGAAACTTTGTCCAAAGTCGAAAATCAACAAGCCTCATGGGACGGCGCGGCAGAACCGTTTAAGGCGAGTTACGGAAAGCTGATGATGTGGTATTTCCTGCTCTCGGATGCCTTTACCTTTGCAGGATTTCTCATCGCCTATGGCACTTTGAGAATGAGCAGCCCTACATGGCCAGTGCCCGATTTTGTCTTCAGTACATTTCCGGGCGGTTTTCATCACAAACCCCTGTATTTCGTCACATTTATGACCTTCGTCCTTCTTTTTAGTTCTTTTACCATGGTTCGGGCCGTGGTAGAGGGTCACAGGGAAAACCAAAAAGGCGTGGGTTTCTGGATGATCCTGACGATTGTCGGTGGGCTTGGCTTCCTCAGCTGCCAGGCCTGGGAATGGACGACGTTGATCGATAAAGAGCATATGTCGTACCACACCAATCCGTTCGGTCGCCATGTGGTGGACGGCACCTATTTGGAAGGTAACGGTATTGATATCGAAGAGGGTGACACTTTCAAGGCTGGTGACTCCTACCTGATTCATAAACACGACGGGGAATGGGAGCAATTGAAATACCAGGTGACCTCAGGAGAAGATGCAGGTCAGATACGCGAATTGAGTTTTGGCCCTAAGGCCTTTGGCGCATTGTTTTTCTTCATTACGGGATTTCACGGATTTCACGTTTTTTCTGGTGTCATATTCCTTCTGATCATATGTGTAAACGTCTATTCAGGATTGTATATAAAACGAAGGAACGGATACGAGATGGTCGAAAAAATTGGTCTTTATTGGCACTTCGTAGACCTTGTATGGGTGTTTGTATTCCTGGTTTTTTACCTGTTGTAAAAATTTATAAGAAATGGCATTAGATTACGAATCAGCAAAAAAAGTCTTTCTCAAGACCATCATTATTTTAGGGGTGATCACGATAGTGGAGGTCTTGCTCGCTCTCACCGGCAAAGGCTACATCATAGAAGGATTGCACTTCCCCGTATGGCTCATCGGTGGTATCATGATCATCTTGAGTGCTTATAAAGCTTACCTGATCGTGTACGAATTCATGCATATGAAATACGAAGTACCGGGCATGGTAAAGTCAGTCTTATTACCTATGTTTCTTCTTGTATGGGCAATCGTAGCCTTCCTGATGGAAGGTAATTACTGGAATAATTCCCGTAGTGAAATCCAGGAAAAGAATAAAGAAGGTCGAAGTCTTGACGGCGAAGAGACAGGAATGATATATCAGATAAAAGATTCCGACTTTGAATGAACAAAAAAGGGCTTCGGCCCTTTTTTTATTGAATCTTTTTCTCATGAAATATATTATTGCTGCAGCCATAGTTCTCGTCCTGGTCGGAGCGCCTCTTGGTTCGTATCTCTACCTTCGAAAGGGGTTTGAATACAGGTTGAATGCCCTCGAGGAATTAAAGCCCAAGACCATGGAGGCTTCCCTGAAGACCTTGATGGACAGCATGGTGCCAGACAACAATAAAGTAAGCCTCGTATATATGAAACGGCAGGGTGATGATCTGGGAGAAAGCCAGCTGGACGCCA
>JBFKOL010000019.1:0-27175 GCA_041628815.1 Saprospiraceae bacterium
AATCATATCCTTCTGCGGTGCCGATAAAATATACGTCGGAGAACGCTGCAGCATAATGACCTCACTGGCTTTTTTGGCCAACTCAGGCACCAGGGTCACAGCCGTCGCCCCACTGCCGATAACAACGACCTTTTTACCGCTGTAAACGAGTTCTTCCGGCCATTTCTGGGGATGGACGATTTGACCACCATAGGCATCAATGCCTTCAAATTCAGGCGTATACCCCTCTTCATAATTGTAGTAGCCGCTGCACATGAAAAGGAAATTGCACGAAAGAGAAGAAGTGCTGTGGTCGTCGCTGTTTTCTATCGTAAGTGTCCATTGGTTTTGCTCAGATGACCACAAAGCATGTTTTACCTTGTGGTGAAACTGGATCTTGTCATCCACACCATCGTCGCGTGCTGTTTCTTTGATATAACTCAAAATGGCGGGACCATCAGCTATGGCCTCAGCAGCCTCCCATGGTTTGAAACTATAACCGAGTGTATACATATCAGAGTCCGACCGGATACCGGGATACTTGAAAAGATCCCAGGTGCCTCCAATGGCGCCCCTTCCTTCCAGTATCACGAAAGACTTGCCTGGACATTTTTTAAGAATATGGTGTGCCGCACCGATACCAGATAAGCCTGCACCGACGATAATTACATCAAAATGTTCGATTTGTTTTTCCATATTTATGCGAATTACGGGGACTGCATGGCTGTAGCACGCCAATATTAATAAACCTTGACGGCAAGTACAATAAAAGAGACAAGACTAAATTGGCCAGAAGATATTTTTGATCCATGTGGTAAGTTTAATTCTCAAATGACCCAATGGTAACGGTCTAGTTACCCAACAAACCGTTGTTGTTAAGTTAAATCTAGAAATAATTCATCTAAGCTTATTTCTGTACAATCAATAACTCTCCCGCCTTTAGTGACTCAAAACCTGCCAGCCGCAGCAAGTTGAGTAATTTTTCATATGTAATTCACCCTAATTTTAAGTTTTATCGCACTCCGAGGATCAAAACCATAATAAGACCTAAGGGAGAAAGCGCAGAACACAATGCTGTGACAACAGATTTTATGTGTTGGCGATATTCTTCTAATTTCGCGCCAAATACAGTTATGAAATTCCCTGCGGTATTTTTTGTAGCCTTGATCCATATGGGACTGACGGCACAAGACGATAGCACATCGATATTTCTTAAAGATGTTGTTATCAAGGAAAACCGGATCAGCATACCCTACAGCGAAGTCTCGAGGAACCTTGAAGTCTTGCGCGATGAAGCGATCAGGAGCGTCAGGCCACTCAGCATAAACGAATTGTTGCAGACGATCGGGGGCGTGGATATCAGGCAGCGAGGTGTAAACGGAGTCCAGGCGGACCTGAGCATACGTGGAGGCACCTTCGAGCAGGCCGTCGTCCTTATCAATGGCGTGAAGATGATCGACCCACAGACGGGTCACCATATGATGAACCTGCCGGTCGACGTAGAGGACATTCTCCGGGTGGAAGTGCTGAAAGGGCCTGCAGCACGGACATACGGCGTCAACGGTTTCGCGGGCGCCATCAATATTGTCACCAAAGTGCCCGAAGATCGTGGAGCAGTGGTTAACGCGTCCTATGGTGATCACAATACCTATACAGGTTATACCAGGTTGTCGCTGCCCTTTGGCAAATGGCGCCAATCGGTTTCTTATGGGTTGAATACTTCTGATGGTTACAGGGACAATACCGACTATACCATCCACCAACTTTTTTACCAGTCAGAGGCGACCGTTGGCAACGGTGCTTTGAAGATCTTAGGGGGCCATGCATCCAGGAATTTTGGTGCAAATGGCTTTTATGGCAATGAATCCTTCACGGATCAATATGAAGAAGTGCGCACTACCTTGGCCAGCTTTGGGTACGAAGGACAGAGTGGCAGGTGGTCGCTGAAACCACGGCTTTCGTGGCGGATGAATAAGGACAACTGGCAATTCCTTCGGCAGGACCCTGAATTTTTTCAAAACTTCCACACCACGCACGTCATCAATGGTGAGTTCCATGCTACACGGGCGACTTCTTCCGGCATCCTCGGTTTGGGACTGGAATGGACCGATATCGATATTGAAAGCAACAACCTGGGGAGCCATGGTAGAAGCCAATTCGGCGGACATGTGGAATACCGCATCTCTCTGGCGGATGACAGGCTCGATGTGACGCCCGGTATTTACCTGTTGAGTATTTCTGATTTTGGCTTCCAACTCTACCCTGGCCTGGACGTTGGTTACCGCCTTTCCGATTATACCAAACTTTTCTTGACTACTGGTCGGACCTCTCGGATTCCGACTTATACCGATTTGTATTATGAGGACCGTGGCAACCTAGGTAATCCTGATCTGCAGGAAGAAACGGCATATACCTTTGAAATAGGATCAAAAGTCAAGACGCGTCAATTGCAATTGCAGGCCAGCTTTTTCCACCGCAGTGCCGAGGATCTCATAGACTGGTTCAGGGTGACACCCGACGACAAATGGATGCCCGACAATTTTAGCAAGGCGACATACAACGGCCTTGACTTTTCGGCAACTTATGCACCGGCGCCAAGCGGAAACAGCGGATTCCTGCAATTCATACGAATCAACTACTTGTTCCTGAATGCCTCTTTTGAGTCAAGCGACTTCGCCTTCTCCCGTAATGTCCTCGAAAACCTGAAGCATCAGTTGATTGTGCACCCGAGTCTTGCTTTTGGTGAAAGGGTAAAGCTGAACCTCTTGATTAAATACAATGACCGGGTAAGTTTGGAAGATTATCTTACAGTAGATACAAACTTGGGCTATTCGGCAGGCAAAGTGCAATTATACTTGAAGGCAACCAACCTACTGGATGCGGCATACCGCGAGACGAACCTGGTTCCCATGCCGGGAAGGTGGATAACTGTGGGTGTCAGAGCTGTTTTGTAACTTCCAGGGTTTGTCTCGTCTGCAGATCATACTTCCGCATAAAAGTATGGATGAGCACGCGGGTGTAACTTACCGGAAACCACCAGGCAATCTTCGACATCCACCAGGCATCGTTGCCAACGATGACTCTTTTCTTTCTTTTTTCGACCCCTTTCAGGATGGTTCTGGCAGCGTAGTCCGGTGTGTTGATGAATGACTTTTCGAATTCTGCCGTCATTGCTTCGCGTTCTTCTTGGGTAAGATCGCTCTTGTCCCATTTGGAATGACGCGCTATGTTGGTCTTGATCCCTCCGGGATGGACGCTCATAATATTAACATGAGGAAATTCCATCATGGCCTCCATGCGGAGCGATTCCGTAAAGCCGCGAATGGCGAATTTGGATGCACAATACGGTGACTGTTTGGCTACGGCCAGCAACCCCAATATGCTCGAAATATTTACCAGACACGCCTCGGGGCGTTGTTTGAGGTGTGGCAGGAAAGCTTTGGAGCCATACACCATACCCCAGAAGTTGACGTCCATCAACCACTTGAAATCTTCAATGGGCACCGATTCCGCATGGTAGGCGCCAAGAGCTACACCGGCATTGTTGATGACGAGGTCCACCTGTCCGAAATGTTCCGCCACCTTCGATGCAAAAGCCTCCATGGCCTGCCAGTCCGCGACGTCGAAAATTTGGGTGCGTATGCTGTCTTCATCGGTTGGACCGAGCAATGCCAGGGTTTCTTCCAGGGCTTCCCCTCGTGCATCGTTGAGCATAAGCCTGCATCCGCGCGTAGCCAGGCTTACTGCCAATGCCCTCCCTATGCCAGAACCCGCACCTGTTATCACCGCCACTTTGTCATTGAGCTTCATTACTGTTATTTTTTGGTAAGCTACGATATTCGGCAAGTAAGTAATGCCGGTCGAAGTGCGAAATTTCCATGCAGGGTAAAAACCGTGTCATATCGCTGAAAGCAAGATCTTTTAAGGGCTTTACGGTACTTGATTAAATCGATTGGATATGGATTCGAAGTTGGGAGACTACGAATAACGTTATCTAAGAATGATGAATGATGAATGTCGTCGCTATGCGCAACTTTGAAAGTGCTGACATTCATCGGCACTATGCTATGGATTGATATGCCTACCGAAAAACGCAATTATGATTAATGAATGAAAATTCAAAACACGTCAAAGAATACCTATACAACCAGAAATCGACACAATTTCCACTTTCAAGGACCTACGTTATACCCTGTATTTTCTTTACATAGTGCTAATTCCAAAATAAAGAACTGATCACAGTGAAGGCATTCCTATATTAGGTGCCATAAAGGAAGTGATCACTAATCTCAAGGGAAAGTGTTCATTGCTTACAGCTGACCGCGATATTGTATGAACGGAGATCGATACAGGGAGAAAGTACTTTGGGTCCTGATGGGGGTATCAGCGTTCAATTTCCTTGATCGACAGATCCTGATCATCCTCCAGGAATCGGTGAAAACGGACCTTGGGCTTTCGGATACGCAACTGGGTCTTTTGACAGGCTTTGCCTTTTCCATTTTCTATGTGACCATGGGATTGCCGCTGGCAAGACTGGCGGACCGTTTCAAACGTACAAGGATCATTGCATTGTGCTTGGGAGGGTGGAGCTTAATGACCGTTTTGTCGGGATTGACGCAGAATTTTGTTCAACTTCTCCTGGCCCGGGTAGGTGTAGGTATAGGTGAAGCGGGTGGTGCACCGCCTTCGCACTCACTAATTTCAGATTATTTTCCACCTGAAAAAAGGTCGATAGCCCTGGCCATCTTTTCGCTTGGCATCTACTTGGGCGTCATGTTGGGCCTTTTGGTGGGTGGCGTTTTGGACAATTTTTTTGGATGGCGTCTCGCATTCATCCTTGCCGGAATTCCCGGCGTGCTTTATGCCTTGTTTCTTTACATCTATGTCAAAGAGCCGCGGCGAGGAGCGATGGATACGATCGTCAAACTAGAAAATAGCAGCCTCTGGCTCACGATCAAAGAGATTCTTTCGAATCGCTCCTTCATCTATCTCTCGCTTGGCGGAGCCAGTGTAGCCTTTATCCAATATGGTGTGGGAAACTGGATACCGCCATTCCTGTTCCGGTATCATGGCATGAGCTCGATGGGCGTAGGTCTCCTTACAGCCTGCACTTTCGGTCTCGGTGGTGCCTTGGGCACTGTCGCCGGGGGATACCTCTCAGATCATTTCGGTAAAAACAACAAGGGCTGGTATTTTTGGTGGCCCTTGATAGGCGTAATCGGTTCGATACCCTTTGTCCTGGCCATCTGTTTTGCCCAAAACCTTTGGATAGTAGGAGCATTGCTTTTTTTCCCGGTTTTTCTCTTCGCTTTACACTTGGCCCCCTCGCTGGCCGTAGCGCACAACCTGGTCTCACAGGATAAAAGAGCCCTTTCTTCAGCCATGTTCTTTTTTATCTTGAACCTGGTCGGTCTTGGTCTCGGTCCCTTGTTCGTTGGTGCCTTAAGTGATTGGCTCGACCCTGTAGCCGGACAACAGTCCTTGCGATGGTCTATTTCCTGTGCAACACTCGCGGGTATTCCGGCCTCATATTGTTATTATAAAGCCGCGCGACACGTTGGTAATGAATGGGCATAAATACGTGGAAAACTGCCTTTGGAGAAAGTACCTTTCACTTTTGCACTAAATCCATCAAAACACAGTATTTTGTTCGAATTGTGCCAAGAAAAGGCCAACTGAGGGATGAAAAGACTCGTTTCACTTGATTTTTTCAGGGGATTGACAATTGCGTTGATGATTGTTGTCAATATGCCGGGGACATGGAATCACGTCTATCCGCCCCTTCGACATGCAGAGTGGCATGGTATGACACCTACCGATCTCGTTTTCCCGTTTTTCCTTTTTATCGTAGGTGTCAGTATCGCCCTGGCCTATACGAAGATCCGGATGACTTCCGGTATCGATGGAAATACCTACCGGAAGATTTTTGTCAGGACCTTGAAGATTTTTGTACTGGGATTGTTTCTCGCACTCTTTCCGGACTTCAATTTTGGAGAATTACGCGTAGCCGGAGTATTGCAACGCATCGCCATCGTTTTTTTGGCCTGTGCCATTCTTTTTCTCAGGACGGGCTTCAGAACCCAGGTTTTGGTCGGCGCAGTTCTGCTTATCGGGTACTGGCTTACCATGATAGGTGTACCCGTTCCCGAAATAGGATCCGGGATGTTGGAGCCGGGACAAAACCTGGCGGCATTTGTTGACAAATACCTGCTTCCTGGCAGGATGTACCAGGTCACATGGGATCCGGAAGGAGTTTACAGCACGCTCCCGGCCGTCGGTACAGGCATTACCGGGTTATTGGCCGGACATCTCATCATCAACAAGACACTTTCTCATGATAAAAAGATCATATGGCTGTTTTTTGCCGGATTTACATCTATGTTACTCGGTCATGCATGGAGCTGGGTTTTTCCACTCAATAAACATTTGTGGACGAGTTCCTATGTGCTGGTAAGCTCAGGTCTGGCTGCGATGTTTTTGGCAGCCTCAATCTGGATCATCGACGAAAAAGGCTATAAAAAATGGACCTTCCCGGCTGTAGTTTTTGGGATGAATGCCATTTCAGCTTATGTATTGCACGGTATAATGTGGAGGTTATTCGATATTCCTGTAATGGGAAACAAAGGATTTAGAAGTACATGGGTGGATGGTCTGATCTCACTGGGCATCCAGCCAGAACTTGTTTCCTTTTCCTGGGCATTGTTCTATACATTTCTTTGTTACCTCTTTGCTTTATGGCTATACAGGAAGCGGATTTTTATCAAATTGTGACCGGATCCTGACACATCTCCCAACTTAAATTTCCCTTGACCTTGACTTTTTGGGTAAACACTTTTTTCTTTGGGTCAGATTGAAAAACTCATATTCACATTTTTTTTAATATAATTTCTTTTATACCTTAGCTGAAAATAAGTGCCTATCGCCCACATTTACTCTATTAAATAATCGATTTTATTACTTAAGCATTAATTAATCAGAGTTATGGACGTAAGAGCGCTCAGCGACAAGGAATTGATCAATTTATATCTCGAAGGGAATCAAAAATCATTCGAGATTCTTCTCACTCGCCACAAGAACAAAATCTACACCTCAATCTATCTCTTCGTAAAGGACCACGAGCTGGCCGAAGATATATTCCAGGAAGTTTTCATCAAGATCATCGATACCCTGCGCAAGGGCAAATACAACCACGAAGGCAAGTTCTTACAGTGGGCGATGAGAATTTCCTATAACCTGTGCGTCGATTATTTCCGCCGCTCCAAAAGACGGACAAAAGTGTCACCGTCTGAGACATTCGATATATTTGACGTCCTCGAAGTGAAGGACGATAATATGGAGACCACGATGATCAAAAATCAGACCCACGCCAAAGTGCGTCAGTTAGTAGATCAGTTGCCGCCAGAACAAAGAGAGGTCGTCATCCTGCGTCATTATGCAGATATGAGTTTCAAGGAAATTGCGGCACTCACCAAGGTCAGCATCAACACCGCACTTGGAAGGATGCGCTATGCGCTGATCAATATTCGCAAGATGGTGGAAGAACAGCATATCTCCTTGCGTGCCTGAGTGAACATACATGCCCCTGACCAGGTAACCATAAAAAATCATAAGATGCCCGCTATGACTATTAGCGGGCTTTTTCATTTTAAATATGACCAATCCCATTTGGGACGAGCAGAATGATGCATCAATGATCATTTATGACCTGTACGCAAGGTTTATTTCGAATATTTTTTTGAGGGAAGGACTCCTTTCGGCTTCTTGAAACGTTTAAGTCTATGGTCAAAGAACAGGGAATTGTGACCGGTTTCACATAAGTTCGACCTCCGGATTGTTATTCAGGCTGTCCAACGTACTTCCATGTCATAGCATATTCCTTCCGTGGAATAAAAAATTAATTGATCAAAACTTAATGTAGGTCGTCAAACGAAAGTGTCACTTAAGTTTTCCACTCACCGTTTCACTTTCATTTGAGGAGTAACAAAAGGCCGGTATATTTGTACCGGCCTTTTGAATTTCAATGCGACCCGTCATCAAAGACAACATGCAAATCCTTACAATAAACAGTTATTGATTATGCGCGAATGCTTTTTCTTTCTTTTCTTGATTCTCATTGCTGCCTGTAATGCTTCGGTCTACAATGACATCGATAAGACCATTATGGATCGTCCTGTAAAGAATTTTGGTTTGTTTGATCACACCGGAGATTTCCACAGGCTCCATTATTATTCGGACGCAAAGGCAATCGTATTGTATGTGCAGGGTAATGCATGTCCCATTGTGAGAAAGAGTATCCAAAAACTGAACGAATTACAAAAAGAGTACGAGGAAAAAGGTTTCCGGTTTTTTATGATCAATAGTAACCTTCAGGACGATCGCGTGACCATTGCAGAGGAGGCGAAGAGTTTTGGGATTAATATGCCGGTGTGGGTCGATGAAAACCAGCTGGCGGCGGATCTTCTAGATATCCGGATCACAGCAGAAACCTTCGTTATTGACCCTACAGATTGGAAAATTCTGTACAGGGGACCTGTTGACGATCAACTTGGCTATGGAAGTGATAGGGGAGAGGCTAAGGTATCACATCTAAAAAATGTTTTGGACAGTCTTGTCCAAGGAAATACTGTAACCCGGGAAATGATACCAACCAAAGGGTGTGCCATAGCGAGATTGAAAGACATCGATGATGACGAACAATTGAATTATGTCGATGATGTAGCTCCGCTTCTGCAGTCTAAATGTGTCCGATGTCATCACGAAGAAGGAATCGCTCCATGGGCCATGAACAGTTATGCCTCGGTGGTAGGATGGTCTGCAATGATGCGCGAAGTGTTGACCAGCCGCATTATGCCGCCGTGGCAGGCCGATCCACACATAGGCACATTTGCCAATGACCTATCATTGAAGAGGGAGGAACTGAGAAAGATCATTTCATGGATAGACATGGGACGACAACGGGGTGAAGGACCGGACCCACTTGAAAATGCCATTAATGGAGATGATGCCTGGTCATTAGGGGAGCCGGACGAGATCATGCAGCTCGAGGAAGAAATGATACCAAAGACAGGTATCATCGATTACCGGCACCAAGAGTTTAAAGTAGATTTTACCGAAGATAAATACCTGAGAGCTGTGGAAGTCAAGCCAGGTAATCCGAATGTTCTGCATCATGTTCTTGCAAGGGTGCAATACCCAGATGGACAGGACCATCCCGTGAAGATAAGAGGCAGCGAATGGCTTGACGGGCTTTTACTCGGATGGGCCCCAGGCGGCGGCACAGAAATATTTCCCGAAGGGACGGGAAGAAAAATCCCGGCTGGATCGGCGATCATTTTCCAGTTGCACTACACGACTACAGGTAAGGAAGAATCCGACATTACCCAGATTGGCATGTATTTTCATGAAAGGATACCAGAAAAAGAATACGTCATCCACGGACCGGCGGATTTCAACATGGAGATTCCTCCGCATGCGCCGAGACACCCTGTCACAGCCTTTGAGAAATTCGACCGGCCGGTGACTTTGTATGCCATGCTTCCCCATATGCATTATCGCGGAAAAAGTATGAAGTATGTGGCCAACTACCCCGATGGTCGAAAAGAAGTCATCTTGTCTGTACCGGACTACAATTTCAACTGGCAGCGTTTTTACTATTTGCAGGAACCCCTGGATCTGCCTGCTGGTACTGTATTGAGTGTACATGCGCTGTTCGACAATTCTGCACAAAATGAGTTCAACCCCGACCCATCGAAAACATTGTATTTCGGGCGGCAGACTTTCGATGAAATGATGATCGGTTACATAAGTTTCACCTATGCAGACGAACCACCATCAGCGCCCCTGTCTTCGCTTTGACGTCCTGGTTTTCTCGTGACTGAAAGGTCAATTTTATGGCAATCCTTAACCTATGGGAGACATAAAGCTGTACAATCTGAAGGTTCGTTATAAACATGTTAATAATCTCAGCTATGTGGATGAAATCCTTCAACTCCAAAAGGAGAACCTACCAACTGCACTTGACCCTAAGGAAATAGCGAACCAAGGCTTTCTTACCATCCAGCATTCTGCAGAAGACCTTATTGCCATGAACAGTCCTTACGCGCATGTGATCGCCACGGATGGCGAAAAGTTGGCGGGGTACTGTCTCGTCATGACATTGGAGCACAGTCATCGTTTTCCGGTCATCAGACATATGTTTGAGAGGTTGGTCCATCTCGATTACAAAGGGAGGGACATCAATAGTATGGGATATTTCATTATGGGGCAGGTCTGTGTCGCCAAGGCATATCGGGGGAAAGGTGTCTTCAGAGGTATGTACGGCAAATTGAGAGAATTTATGGCACCTCATTTTGATCTTTGTATAACGGAAGTATCAACCACCAATCAACGCTCCCTACGAGCTCATCTGAATATCGGATTTGAGGTTATAAAAAGCTACAAAGACGACCAGGGTCATCCATGGGAGATTGTCGCATGGGATTGGACAACGGATGGATAGAAATGCGGTCTATCAATTCCTGGTTTGATTTCAGCTGTCATCCTTCATTCTTTTAAAGTAGTCCCTGGTGGCATGGACCACTTTTTTCGAGAGGAGCAAGGTCGCAATCATGGTAGGGAATGCCATCAGTGCATAAAACCCGTCGATCAAGTTGATCATCAGATCCAGCGTGGTCGTGGCGCCGATGAGGACACTGGCGAGATAGAAGTAGTTGTACCAATGTTTACGGTCTGCTCCAACCAGGAAAGAAAGGCATTTAGTCCCGTAATAGGCAAAGGTAAAAAGGGAAGAAATGCTGAACGAGGCAATGCATAGAAGCAAAACATATTTCCCTACGACGGGTATTGACGATTCAAAGGCGTTCGCGGTCAGACTGACTCCATTGTCGCTTGTGGTTTCCCATACTCCCGTAACGAGTATGGCCAGGGCTGTCAAAGTACATACGATAATAGTATCAACGAAGGGTCCGAGCATGGCAACCATTCCTTCCCTTACGGGTTCTTTGGTTTTAGCCGCACCATGAGCCATGGGTGCCATACCTATGCCGGCCTCATTCGAAAAAGCCCCGCGCCGGATGCCCAGCAGGATCAGACCACCTGCTACTCCTCCAAGCAGGGGATCTCCTTTGTAATGAGTGGGGTTAAAGGCCTCCGAGAAAATCAGACCTAAGTAATGAGGAATTTCGGAAAAATGTACCGTGAGAATGGCTACGACGCTGATAAAGTATACGATGACCATCGCAGGTACGAGTCTTGATGCGGCATGGCTGATTCTCTTCAGGCCTCCCAGTATAACGGCAGCAGCCATTATGGCCAGAACGATTCCCACCAGGAGGTCGGTCGTAAAGCCATGGTACAAACCCTGGGGTTTTAAGACGATATCCCGAATGGCTTGAGTCAATTGGTTTACATTGAATACGGGCAATGCCCCTATGAGTCCGGCAACACTGAAAAAAATGGCCATGGGCCTCCACTTCTCACCAAGTCCGTTGACGATAAAATACATGGGCCCACCTTGTAGCTCACCTAAGGAATCTTTACCTCTGAATAAAACGGCCAGGGTGCAGGTAAAAAACTTTGTATGCATGCCTATCAGCCCGCTCACCCACATCCAGAATATGGCGCCTGGTCCTCCAATGGTGATGGCCACAGCTACACCGGCTATATTTCCCATACCAATAGTGGAAGATAGAGCAGTAGAAAGTGCTTTGAAATGGCTAATTTCACCGGGATCATCCGGGTTGTCAAACCTTCCGCGAACAATCTCGACAGCATGACCGAGAAACCTGAAAGGTAAGCCGCGATTGAAAACCAGTAAAAAGATTCCGCCCCCGGTAAGGAGCAAAAGCAGTGGGAATCCCCAAGCCAATGACGAAAATTCACTTATTAACCCGTTGATTGCATCCATCGCCAAAATATAAGGAAATCATAAAATTTACGCCGGTGATGACCAGCGAGACTAATTCAACGTCAATTATTTGAAAATTAATTCTGAAGTTTGCACCTTTTCCGGCGAAACATATGAAATACATAATTCTTTCCATAGTATTTATCAGTGCGGCGTATATGTCATCATGTGGGGGCAGCGGTCAGAATCCCAGAGAATTGATCATTGATGACCTCCCGTTTCACAGAGTCAATTCGACCAAAGCCTATTCAGATTTAATCCTAAAGGCTATAAGAACCAATAGAGATAAACCTATCCTCCAGGAATTTGAGCTGAGCGGCATAGAAGTTGATCCAGAGAGACTGAATCAATTGGTCGGCATGTACAGTTCGGCAATAGGAGGCAGAGATGACTGGAATTTTTTCGATTTTGCCGTGCTTGGTCAAAAGCCGGAAAGTCAGTTAGGTTTTAATTATGCATGGTTGGATCAATCGGATCGTCTCGGTATCCAAATTTACATAGAGGTTGAAGAAGAAGAAGCTGGGTTCAGGCTCAGATTGATTGAATTGAGAAGCCGGCTTGACGTACTCGAAAGTATGGCCTTTCCCGGAGGACAGATTGAAGACTATAAAAAGATTGATTACGACTGGTCTAATTGACCTCGGTTAAGTCGGTTTGTTTTTGGTGGTTCGACCATAGGCTTTTAGCGATTACTTGATATGTCCTTACGAACACGATTATTCAGGTCTATTCCAACCTGCCTCTCAGGCCAGAAATCCACGGCTCCCAGACGTTGAACATACGCATGGTGAATTCCAGGTTTGTATCATCAAATATTTTCTGAATTTCACTTCGCGATTGTCTTTTCAAGGTGGAAATCACTTCATCGGGAAGATTGGCAAATCCCAGGGTAAGGGCCGCCACGATGGCAGAGTTGACCTTTAATTGTTTGAGGTCCACCTTGTCATAGGTGTCAGTAGAAGCGTGGTAATTGATTCCATATACCTGGGGAAGGTGGCTCCCTACGAGGTTGGGGACACCCTGAAGCATAAAATCAAAATTATCCGTGCCGACGATGGGTACATTGATTTGTGTAAAGTTACCCAATCCTTCAACAGCGGTTAGCAATTGATCGACTACAGGCACCAGTTCGCTTCGGCCATTGGTGAAAAACCCATTGATAGCGCCACTTCCAATGTCAATAGACATGGCCATTTTGTGATTATCGAGTTCGTTCCTATGGTCTTTGACATAATCCCAAGAACCGAAGAATCCTTGTTCTTCCCCGTTCCATAGAGCAATTCGTATGGTTCTTCTGGGTCGAATACCCAATGCCTGCATTTGTCTTGCAATGTCGATCATCATACTTACGTTGCAGCCATTGTCGTTGGCACCCGTACCAAGTGCCCAGGAGTCGATATGACTTCCTATGACGATGACTTCGTCAGATCGGTCGGTACCGGGGATCTCAGCAATGACATTATGGGCCGTAAAAGCACTGCCTGTTTTTGCTTCAATTTGTAGCTGAAGATGGAGCTCTTTTCCTTGCTGCAAGGCACGGATACACCTTTTGGCATCAATTCGTGACATGACAAGCTGGGGTAATTCGTTTTCTACCCCTTTCATCGTAAGGAACCTGTAAAGGAGTTTGTCCGGCCGCGATGCCATAAATACGATTCCCTTCACACCGTAGTTCATAGCGGCTAATTCTACCTGAGCAGCATGGGCGTATTCTGCGAACAGCCCGTTCACATCGAGACAGAGCTCCGTCTCTACCAGGATGAACTGATCTCTCAGCTTTTCCTTTCCTAGAGCTGCGAGTGCGTTTTCGCGGCCATCTTCCACAAAAATTAAGCGTCCTTCATAAACACCAGGCGGGGATTGATATTTGGCCACCATATGAGGCCGGAATTCGAGGGTGGAAATATAAGCCTGGCAATAATCTTCGTCCCAATAAACTGGCATGGTAAACGGGTCTTTCCAGGTCTTTACCCCGGATTCGGTGAGTTTTTGAAATGCCCATTCCACGGCTTTTTCATTAGCCGGTGATCCTGTGACCCTTCCACCTATTTCGTCACAAAGTTCCTGCAAGTCTTCCTCTAATGGTGTAGAGGCGAGCATGGAGGCCACGAGCTTTTGGACATCATTTTGAGTATTTGCTACACTGAAAACCAATGACAACAGACAGGTTATTAGGTACATTTTTTTCATACTTGTCGAATTTAATCCATTTCGGCGAATGCTTTGGCGAAGTAGGTGATGATACCGGACGCTCCTGCACGGCGAATGGACAGTAGCGTCTCTGGCAGGGCTTTTTCCCATTCCAGCCATCCGTTGTTGCAGGCAGCGGCGAGCATGGCACATTCCCCACTTACGTGATACGCGATGACTGGTAAATCGAAATTGTTGCGTACTGCACTTATTACATCGAGATAGTGAATGGCCGGTTTGACCATCAGGTAATCGGCCCCTTCCGATGCATCGAGTTTCGCTTCTATAAGTGCCTCTCGTACATTTCCAGGATCCATTTGGTATGACTTCTTATCCCCTGGAATGTCGTCCGATACGACGGGTGCTGAATCAAGAGCATCCCTGAAAGGACCATAGAACGCACTTGCATATTTGGCGGTATAAGACATGATTGAAGTATTAGTGAACCCTTTGGCATCCAGGGCCTGCCGGATAAAACCAACCCGGCCATCCATCATGTCAGATGGTCCGAGAATATCAAAGCCTGCATCGGCCTGTAGAACGGCCATTTGTCCGAGTATTTCCAGTGACTCATCGTTGACTATATCCCCTTCTCGGACGATGCCATCATGGCCATCGGAGCTGTAAGGGTCAAGAGCAACGTCACTGATCAACGTGATATTGGGATGGCGTTCCTTTATTCGACGGCAGCAGTGTAGGTAAAAGTTGTCGGGACTGACACCATAACTTCCGGTTTTGTCTTTTAATTTCTCGGGTATTTTAGGAAATAGAATGAATTTGTCGAGACCAAGGGTTTTACATTTTTCTATTTCTTGGTTTAGAAGATCCACTGACCATACAAAACTCCCCGGCAAGGAAGGTATTTCAGCTTTGATATGCTTGCCATCGGCGATAAAAAAAGGCTGAATGAGATGTTCAGGGCCGATTGTGGTTTCCCTTACCAGGTTTCTGATTTGGGTATTTTTCCTATTTCTTCTGGGTCTGCGATTCATTGTTCTTTTTCTTTGGATTAAAGGGTACAGGATCGGGACCAAATCCTCCCCATGGGTGACATCGGCCTATTCGTTTGAGTCCCATCCAAATGCCTTTAAATGCACCCCATTCGAAAATGGCCTGGGCCATATATTCTGAACAAGAGGGCTCATATCGGCATTTCATACCTAACAATGTACTCATCACCGGTGACAAAGTGTATTGATAGATGCGAATGGGAAAAACTACCAGGCTTAAGAAGATTTTACGGATCATTTTATGGAAAGTTTCCCACTTTTATCTTGGTGATCAAATAGAAAATATTCGGGTTTTTTGTTTTCAAACGATAACCTCACAATATTTCGCTGGTCATCGAAAATTTCCATCAGGAGATCATAAGTTACCTCAATTTCCATCTCTGGGATCAAATCCGGTATTTCGAGGTAAAACCAGGCAGCAAAAATGTCGTCACCCATTTCTTTTCCGAGATAAAGAGCCTTTCTGGGTTTGCCATCAACAATTATCACCAATTTTTCATCGAAGTATGCTGCGATGGCCTCTTCGGCATCGCTGTGCTCTTCAGTGGTAAGTAATTTCAAGTCTGCAAACCCCCTTTTTTCCAATGCTAATTCAAGATCATCGATAAAAACGGTAGCTGAAATCTGTATAGCTGAAGTCTTCTTATCGTAATGCACTTCACAGCGGCTTAAATGAAGATCATGAGGTAAAAACTCGTTTCCTGATGGGAGAAGCACGGATAATATCACCCATAGAGAGGATATCGGCATTTTTTTGCGTTGGTAGCTGTTAAATCGTCTGAAACTTTAATCTTTTTTCATTGAACTTTGTATACTCGTTATAGTGTTGAATACATAGTAAAGTTCCTACATTAGACCGTTAAATGTAACGGAAATGTGCTCTGGATTTCTAACTTTGAACTCAGAGTTAAAAAAAATGTTAATTTTTTAACGAGCGTGTGACGAAAAAATGATTTTTGCGTCATAATAAGCGAAAACAAGATTTATAGTATATAGGATTTATTTTTTGGTTGATGCAGTGAAAGGAAGTCGACTCGCCTGAGTCGGCTTCTCTTTTTTTATCAATACCTGTAATATTCAGGTTTGTAAGGACCCTTGCGATCGACATTGATGTACTTCGCCTGGTCTTCTGTCAGTTCTTCCAGTTCAGCTCCTATCTTAGACAAGTGTAATTTGGCCACTTTTTCGTCGAGGTGTTTAGGAAGCATGTACACTTTGTTTTCATATTTGTCCGCATGGTTCCACAATTCCATTTGAGCCAGTGTTTGATTGGTGAATGAATTGGACATGACAAAGGACGGGTGCCCCGTACCGCATCCCAGATTTACCAACCTACCTTCTGCCAGAACGATGATGTCGCGTTTGTTGATGGTATATTTATCGACTTGTGGTTTAATTTCGATCCGGGTGTGTCCGTAGTTTTCATTCAGCCAGGCTATATCTATTTCATTATCAAAGTGACCGATGTTGCAAACGATTGTTTTGTCTTTCATGGATTGAAAGTGTTCCGCTGTTATTATGTCTTTGTTTCCTGTTGCCGTCACGACGATGTTTGCCTCTTGAAGGGCATTTTTCATTTTTTTAACAGCATAACCGTCCATAGCTGCCTGAAGTGCACAGATGGGATCAATTTCAGTGACCACAACCCGGCATCCTGCACCGCGAAGGGATGCAGCTGAACCTTTTCCCACATCACCATAACCCGCTACAACGGCGACCTTGCCCGCCATCATGATGTCGGTCGCTCTCCTAATGGCATCTACACATGATTCTTTACATCCGTATTTATTGTCAAATTTAGACTTGGTCACGGAGTCGTTAACATTGATGGCAGGTACGGGAAGCGTATGGTTCAGTTCTCTCTCGTAGAGTCTGTGAACACCCGTAGTGGTTTCTTCACTGATACCGACGATATGTTTGATCAATTCGGGATGTTTGTCCAAAACGACATTGGTGAGGTCCCCACCGTCATCTAAAATCATATTCAACGGTTGGTCATCCTTGAAGGCAAAAAGCGTTTGTTCAATAGCCCACCAGAATTCTTCTTCCGACATTCCTTTCCATGCAAATACAGGAATTCCGGCCGCTGCCACTGCGGCTGCCGCATGGTCCTGTGTAGAAAAGATATTACAGGAGGACCAGGTAACCTCTGCGCCCAGTTCAACAAGTGTTTCTATCAAAACAGCTGTCTGTATGGTCATATGAAGACATCCGGCAATCCTTGCTCCCTTTAAAGGTTTCGAATCGCCGTATTCTTCCCTTAGGGACATCAATCCGGGCATCTCTGCTTCTGCGAGCTCGATTTCTTTTCGACCCCAGTCAGCAAGGTTGATGTCTTTTACCTTATAGTTAAGTCTTTGGACTGTCTTTGATTTCATTGGTATATTTTTTAAATAGAAATAGTGTTCATACGTTTCGAGTAATTTGGCCTCTTAGAGACACCTATTACCAAGGTGCCATTCATCGGTTGTTGGGATATAGCGTTATCACGAACGGCGAAGCTTCATCTACGAATGTTATGCTAACAACTAGACATCCACATTCGCATAGGTAGCGTTTTCCTCGATAAACTGGCGTCGAGGAGGAACCTCATCTCCCATGAGCATGGTGAACACCCGGTCCGCTTCAATGGCATCGTCTATAGTAACTTTTCTAAGCATGCGCGTATCAGGATCCATGGTGGTCTCCCACAGCTGTTCCGCATTCATTTCGCCAAGTCCTTTATATCGTTGAACTTTCACTTTTGATTCATCTCCATCACCGGCATATGCCTTAACCGCTTCTTGTCTTTCTTTCTCATTCCAGCAGTAACGGAATTGCTTGCCTTTACTCACCCTATAAAGCGGTGGAGCGGCTACATAGATGTAACCCTGTTCGACCAGTGCTGTCATGTACCTGAAAAAGAAAGTCAAAATGAGCGTTACGATATGGCTTCCATCGACATCGGCATCGCACATGATGATGATCTTATGATACCTTAATTTGCTGATGTTCAGAAATCGCTCACCGTCTTCTTCCTCTATATGCACGCCGAGGGCGGTGAACATGTTTTTGATCTCTTCGTTCTCATAAATCTTATGTTCCAGCGCCTTTTCAACGTTTAGAATTTTACCGCGTAATGGCAGTATAGCCTGGGTTTGCCGATTCCTTCCTTGTTTGGCTGTCCCCCCGGCGGAGTCACCCTCCACAAGGAAAATCTCACTTTCCTCGGGATTACGAGATGTACAATCCGACAGTTTACCAGGAAGCCCTCCACTTGTAAGGATACTTTTCCTTTGTACCATCTCCCTGGCTTTACGGGCTGCATGCCTGGCCGTCGCAGCTAGAATTACCTTGTCGATGATTATTTTGGCTTCTTTGGGATTCTCTTCGAGATAATATTTGAGTACGTCCCCGACAGCCCGTGAAACGATACCCGTGACCTCAGAGTTACCAAGTTCGCCCTTGGTTTGACCTTTGAACTGGGGCTCAGGCACCTTGACTGAAACTATGGCAGTCAGGCCTTCGCGAAAATCTTCACCGGAAATGGTAAATTTCAACTTGCTGAAAAATCCATTATCCCTTCCGTATTGGGTAAATACGCGGTTGACAGCTCGCCTGAATCCATTCACATGCGTACCTCCCTCCCGGGTGTTAATGTTGTTTACAAAGGAAAATATATGTTCCTTGAAACTCGTATTGTACTGCATGGCGACTTCAATCTCGACGTTGTCTTCTTTTCCCGACACACTGATGGGTCTATCGGTAAGTGCAGGTCTGCCTTCATCTACATATTTTACAAACTCAACAAGACCTCCTTCCGAATGAAAACGGTCGCTTTTATATGTTCCTTCACTGCCCTGTCTTTCATCGATGAGCGTTAGTACCAGACCTCTGTTGAGAAATGCGAGTTCGCGCAGCCTATTGGCCAATATTTCATACTTGTAGACCAGTGTTTCGAATATCTTAGCATCTGGTGCAAAGGTGATGGTCGTGCCATTTCTGTCTGTTGTCCCTATTTCAGTAACCTCGGATATGGGCTTACCGTCGGAATATTCCTGCATGTAAACCTTGCCACTCCTGTGAACAACAGCTTTGAGATACGACGAAAGAGCATTGACACAAGAGACCCCGACCCCATGCAGTCCTCCCGATACTTTGTAGGTGTTTTTATCAAATTTCCCACCGGCATGAAGTACTGTCATGACGACTTCGAGGGCAGACTTTTTAAGTTTCTTGTGCATATCCACGGGAATCCCGCGACCGTCGTCTGTGACGCTGATGGAGTTGTCCTTGTGAATGATTACATTGATCTCTGTACAATAGCCTGCAAGGTGTTCGTCGATAGAGTTGTCCACTACTTCCCAGACCAGGTGATGGAGGCCTTTGATATCTGTGCTTCCGATGTACATGGCCGGGCGTTTCCTCACTGCCTCTAACCCTTCCAGGGCCGTAATATCACTCGCGCTGTAACTGCTTTTCTGATTTGTCATACGGTAAAAAAATACCTCGTTAAATGAAGGTGCAAATATAAGGAAATTAAACGGGACAAGTACGTGTTGTTAATATGTAAGTACTTCATTTCGAGAGGGTTTGCAGAAAGAATGACACGGTTAAAAGCGCTTTTGATTTTAGCGCTATCTTGTCTTCCAGAAATACCTTGAAAAAGGGTTGTATGGAATGGATGATCAACCATGAGTCCGAGTTGCTGGAGGTAGCGGAATACATCGTCAATCAGTTGGAAAGAACGCCGCTTGTTTTACTGGTCGGAGAACTGGGAGCAGGAAAAACGAGATTGGTAAAATACGCAGTCAGAACTATGGGGAGTGATGATGAAGTCACCAGTCCGACATTCGCGGTCATCAATGAGTACCGATCAGGTGGACAGACCATTTATCACATGGACATGTATCGAATAAAAGATGTGGACGAGGCCATACAGATTGGTGTGGAAGAATATCTCGATTCGGGTTGTCCCTGTTTTATTGAATGGCCGGAAGTGTTAGAGCCATTGATAGAAAACGGCAGTCTCGTAGTAAGAATTGAAGTGATATCTCCAAATGTCAGAAAAGTGATAGTTTAGACATACAATGGCGACCGGTACCAAATATAAATTCTCCACCTTTTTCACCAAAGGTCAGTATGAGACGCAGGTTGAAAAGGTGGAGGTGATAGAAAAAGGAAAAGGACTGTCCATTGGGCTGCCAAAGGAGGATATATTCAATGAAAGCCGCATTTCACTTGTACCCAACTCCATTCGCACCATAATTGGTTACGGCCACAAAGTCCTGGCCGAATCGGGATGTGGAAAAAGATCAAGATTCTCCGACGAGGATTTTATATCGGCAGGTGCTGATGTTACAAAGGACAAAAGGAAAGTATATGGCTCTCCTGTGGTGCTCAAAAGCTCTCCTCCGACCCTTGAAGAGCTGGAGTGGATGGAGCCAGGCTCCATTCTTATTACTCCGCTCCATCTACCCCTAATTTCGCGGGAATACCTCGTGAAATTAAAAGAAAGAAAGGTGCTTGCCATCGCTATGGAGCATCTGAGGTACGACGACGGGTCGTTTCCTGTAGTGCGCATCATGTCCGAGATTGCAGGCCGCCTAGCCATTCTTACAGCGGCAGACCTTCTATCCAACAATAAGGGGGGAAGAGGTGTATTGCTTGGTGGTGTGTCGGGTGTTCCACCAGCCAAGGTAGTGATACTCGGAGCCGGAGTGGTCGGAGAACATGCCATCCGCACTGCTCTTGGTCTTGGGGCATCTGTCAGGGTGTTTGACAACAATATTTACAAGATTATTCAATTGCAGAATATCATAGGTCATCAGCTACATACATCCTCCATCAATCCAGAGTACATTGCCTATCAATTGACAAGTGCCGATGTGGTAATCAGTGCGATGCATTCGAAGACCGGAAGATCACCCATTCTTGTCACAGAGGCAATGGTGCAGAATATGAAGGAAGGATCGGTGATTATAGATGTCAGCATCGATCAGGGTGGTTGCTTTGAAACCTCCCGCATGACGACCCATGATCAACCAACCTATGTAAAACATGGTGTAATTCACTACTGTGTCCCCAACATAGCCTCAAAGGTGGCGAGGACCAGTTCACAGGCGATCAGCAATATTTTGACCCCTCTACTTCTCAGGCTGGGTGGCAGTCAACGCATTCCCGACCTGCTCTACCAGTACGAAGGGATCAGACATGGGGTTTACACCTATGGTGGCCACCTTACAAATGAATACCTTTCTAAAAGATTCGATTTGAAGTACACGGCTTTGGAACTTTTACTGACCTCACAGCATTAAAGTGGTATTTGGTCATGTTCGCAGCATTGCAGGGGCAGTTTGGCGAAGTTTTTGAACAATGTGTATAAAAATTGATACCCCCGAAGGATAGAAAGTAAACTTTTTGGCCCTTCGTAACGTATAATAACAAACCAATCAATATGATTGACAGCAAACCAACCGAATCTTTAGGGAAGATCATTGCAAAGTGGGATTCTTTTTACGCGGCGAATTTCAGGCGTGTCTACCATATGGCCCGGCAAGTGACTTACTCACCGGCAGAGGCAAATAGATTGACAGAACGCGTTTTTATGCATCTTGCCTTAACCCATCCACAACTGATTCTCGAAGAAAATGGCGAATCGCTGTACAGGGAAATAACCCATTCGTTTCCACAGTTGCTTGTTCCTGATGAAATGAAGGATAGAACCCGTGCAAAAAGCCTTTTGAACAGGTATTACGTCCCGAACTGATGTAAATTTGATCGACTGCCTTTGAATTCTTCAGACAATCGTGTTGCGTGAAGCTTAGCTCAGCAGCGATTGCAGTTTCATCGCCAGAGACATATCTCCTTTAATTTTAATCTTACCGCCCATGACAGCCATCATGGGATTGAGATCGCCGCTCTGTAATTTTTGCAGTGTTTCGGCGCTGGTGGATATGGTACAATCTGCCTCATTGTCCTCCTGGCTAATCACGTTTTCATTGCCTGTACCATCGATGAAGACAATATGTTCATCTACCACAAATTTGATGGTCGCCCCGATAGGGTCCATTTTGGCCGCTTGTTCGTTCAACTGGGCCATAACTGAAGAAGTATCCATAAGGTATTTTTAGAATGAATTCAAAATTATGTAAAAGCAATGGTCTCCTTTGCTTTTTCTTTAATGGTTAATACATCTTGATGCATTAAAGTTTCAGCAAGGCCCGAAGTTTTGGGCAATTCATATTTAAAATAAAACTTCATAGTATGGATTTGCCCCTCATAAAAAGCATCTGCGAATCGTCCGGAGCCTGTCACAAGATTTTGACGGGCGGCTGTTGCCATCATTAGCCACTGCCAGGCAATAACAATTACACTTGCCATCTCCATAAAGATATTGGCATCCGAAAGATACCTTTCGAACTGGCCTTTTAGGGCAAAGGGCATAAGAAATTTCAATACCTTCTGCATCAGGTTCAGTCTTTCTTTGAGGACTTCCGCGTATGGCTTTAGATCGTCATAGGTCTTCGCCTTATCGATTGATTTATTGATTTCGCCAAGTAAAGCTATCATAGCAGCTCCATTCTTCATGGTCACTTTCCGACCCAGCAGGTCCAGAGATTGAATTCCAGTCGTTCCCTCATAAATGGCACAAATCCTCGCATCCCTGTAGTATTGTTCCAACGGAAAGTCAGTCGTATATCCATATCCACCCAGGACTTGCATCCCGTTGCTAATGGCCACCTGTCCGAATTCAGATGGGTATGTTTTGGCTATCGGGGTCAGTATTTCGAGTAAATCATACGCTTTGCTTTTTTCTTTGGGATCGGTCGCATGACGCGAAATATCAAGTAATTTTCCGCAGTGTACAAGCAAGCTGGTGGCTCCTTCCACAATGGACCTTTGGAGTAAAAGCATGCGGCGAACGTCAGGATGATTAATAATCAATGTTTGTTCTTTCTCCAGGTTCTTGCTACCGCCGTCATCCAGCCTCCTTCCTTGAGGACGCTCTTTTGCATATTGGAGAGAGGCGTGGTAGGCAGCAGATGCGATACTGGCAGCGGTTAGCCCTACTTCGAGTCTTGCCCCATTCATCATTTGAAACATGTACTTCAATCCCTTGTTGGGTTCTCCTACGAGCCATCCCTTGCAATTGTCTTTATCACCGAATACGAGATGTGTGGTTACGTATCCTTTCTGCCCCATTTTGTCAAATTCTCCAGCGGTGAAAACATCATTGCCAACGAGTTGGCCACTTTCTACGCGCTTTTTGGGGATGACGAACAGAGAGATGCCCCTGGTGCCGGCAGGCGAGCCTTCTATTCTTGCCAGGGTCAGGTGAACGATGTTTTCTGCACATTGATGATCACCAGCCGAAATGAATATTTTTTGACCCTTTATGTTAAAGGAGCCATCACCATTGGGTTTGGCAGAGGTGACAATATCGGACAGTGAACTTCCGGCTTGTGGCTCTGTGAGTGCCATGGTGCCTCCCCATTCACCAGCCATCATTTTGGGCACGTAGTCCTGAAATAATTCTTTGCTGCCGAAAGATCTGATGAGACTGGCAGCACCTGCAGTAAGACCTATGTAGCCGGTGGCCGAATTATTGGCCGCAGTTGAAATGAAGGTAGCTGTAAGACTTACCATGTGGGGCATTTGGGTGCCTCCTTCATCGAAATCGAAATGTGCGCCAATAAAACCGTTGGTACCCGCATGCTTAAGAACATTTTCTATTTGAGGATGACAAGTCAGCGTACCATCCTTGTAAACGGGTTTTTCCCTGTCCATTTCCGTGAAATATGGATAAAGATCCCTGTCCGAATAATCTTTTACAGAATCGAGAAGAAGATCTACGCTGTCTGAATCATAATCCTTGAAACGAGGGAGTGTCAGAAGACCTTCGAGGTCATGTACGTCGTGCAGGATGAATTTCAGGTGTTCTACATTTACGTATTCTGCCATGATGAAACTTTTGTTTCAAAATTAACACAAAATATTTTATTGACGATGGCGCCAATAATGACGAATAATTGGCAGTAAAAGAGAACTTTCAGGAAGTCAGCGACAATTCTGCAAGACGAAGGCTGAGCGTTTTCAGCGATTTTAGATTCACATTGAGGAGGGGGGATTCATTGTTGCCTGACGCCGTCAACAATTTGATATATCCCACGACCATAGTCCAGCCCTGAATCGTGTGTAGCATAGGATCTATTTCTTTCCTGATGCTGCCGTCTTTCATACCCCTGCTGATTTCCTTGACCGTAAGCTTAAGGGGTAAATTTTGAAGATCCTGGATTTTCAGGAAAAAGATGCTTTCTTCAAGGGTATTCGTTGAATGGTCATCCGTTTTTCTCGATAAGTTTCTGACCATAGAGAAATAATCCAATATGGATTCGGAATAAAGGATGTTTTTCTCACAAAACTGGAAGAAGGAGCGAAATATGGCTATTGTCGACTCCAGGCCGCTTTTTGACTTGTTCTTAGATATGGTGGCATAAAAGTTTTCAGTTAGGGCCTGAAAAGCGTGGTAGACGATAGCGAGGTATAAATTTTCCTTGCTCATGAAGTAACTGTAAAGTGTCACCTTCGTGATTCCTGCCTCCTGGGCAATATCGTCCATTTTCGCACTTGCAAATCCATCCCTGGCAAAAATTACCTTCGCAGCCTCGATAATGTTGTTTTCCTTTATACGCCGTTTGGCCTCGTCCATGATTACTTCACTGAGCGCACCAAAATACAATTTGAAAACGACTCAAAAAAAATCCCGGCGACCTATGCGGAGCCGGGACCAAAATTTATTACCCCAAAAAAACCAATTGTTACTTTATCGTTTTCAAAAGTCATGCCGAATTGCCAACATTCATTCTTGAAAGCTATGTACTTTCGAGGTGTAAATAACCCATGCCAATGAACATTAGTCGCTGGGAAGCGTACAGCGTGTCTTTCAGTACCCCACCAATGCCTTTGTTGAAAGAGATTGCGCAGATCACAGAATCCACCATGCCCAACCCCAATGCTTGTTCGGGAGACTTGCAGGGTTCATTTCTCGCTGTATTGTCGAAACTGATATCGCCTTCTCTCGTTGTGGAAGTAGGTACATTCACCGCCTATGGCACCATTTGCCTGGCACAGGGTCTTGCACCACTGGGCAAAATGATCACGATGGAATCGAATTTCGATCTTGAAGATCTCATACGCAGACATATCCGTAAAGCCGGGTTAACCGACAGGATCGATTTGTGGCTGGGTAAAGCCCTCGACCTACTACCCCAGGTAAGCGGCCCTGTTGACCTCGCCTTCATCGATGCGGCCAAGAGGGAGTACATCGATTATTACGAGCTACTTGTTCCAAAGATGTCTGCCGGGGGTCTAATTTTAGCGGACAATGTATTGTGGAAAGGAAAAGTTCTCGATCCTGGTAACGACAAGATTGCCCGGGATTTACATGCATTTAATGCGCATGTAAGGGATGATCCCAGGACAGAGAATGTTATACTTCCAGTCAGGGACGGTCTCAATGTGATCAGAAAATGTTGATCCCATGTCAGGATTGTATTTGCACATCCCATTCTGCAGAAAAGCCTGCCACTACTGTAGTTTTTACTTTTCTACATCGCTTCGACACAGGGATGAGCTACTCGGTGCACTTGTCGCAGAGATCAGACACAGGGAGCATTTTCTGGAGGATACACCATTGTCCACCATATACTTCGGAGGAGGCACTCCCAGTATACTCAGTCTTCAAGAAATTGAACGGCTGTTGTCTTCAATATCCAATGTCTTTGAGATCAAAAAAGATGTTGAAATAACGCTTGAGGCGAATCCTGAAGATCTGGACAAGGAGAAGCTGGAGGGCTTGAAAGCATTGGGTGTGAATAGGCTTAGTATTGGCATACAAAGTTTTCACAACACCGACCTGGATTTCATGAACCGTTCTCATGATTCTGCCAAGGCCAAGGAAGTTATTGAACTTGTCATGAAGACAGGTTTCCGCAGCTTTTCGGTTGACCTGATGTTCGGTCTGGTCGAAGGAAATATGAGTTTATGGTCCCAGAACATCGAGACAATTCTTTCTTACGAAGTTCCCCACCTGTCGTGCTATAACCTGACACTGGAAGAACAAACTGCCTTTCATCACTGGTACAAGAAAGGTAAAATTACCCTGCCGCCGGATGTAGATCAGAATGAACAATTTTATCATGCTTCGAAGGTTTTGACCAATGTGGGATATGAACACTACGAGGTATCTAATTATGCATTGCCTGGGCATGAATCCCTGCACAATTGGCAGTACTGGCAAAGGTCCCCCTACCTGGGCATAGGACCATCGGCCCATTCTTTTGACGGCAATACTAGGTACTGGAACGAGTCATCCAATATCAGGTATATCAGGCGCATACAAAGTGGTGATTTTCATATGGAGTCTGAAAGGCTGAGCGATTCAGACCACTTGAATGAGATCGTCATGTTGGGTTTACGTACACGACGCGGCATCAATAAAGACGATCTTCTTTCTTTGCCCGATGCATTGAGAAATAGCTGGTTTAAAGGCCTGGAAGGATATTTGGCCAAGGATATTATACGAGAGGACCCCAATGCTTATGTACTCAACAGAGTACACTGGCACATGGCCGACTTCATCAGTGCCGACTTGTTTTATGATACATAAGACTTTACATTGGGTATAGAGTACAAATGTCCCGCTGGTGACTTACAATGGTGTAAACAATATTTTTTCACAAAATCAACAAAAATGAAACCTATCAAAGCCCGCATATTTTTGCTGCTTGCGGCATTCACCATAGTGATCAATACAGGTAGCACTCAAAATGTAGTTGCAGATAGCACAGGATTGCTTGGGGATGATTTCAGTCTTCAGGGAGCATTGCAATTATTCAAAACCTCTGATGACCTTGAATCTTTCGAAAAAGCGCTCAACAAAGAGAACAATTATGTAAATAACCTGGACCTGAATGAGGATGGTGACATTGACTACATCCGCGTAGTTGACCAGATGGAGGGAGATGTTCATGTCATTGTTCTGCGAGTACCCATTTCAAAAGAGGAATCCCAGGATATTGCAGTAATCCATATTGAAAGAACGGGAGAG
>JBFKOL010000020.1:0-26608 GCA_041628815.1 Saprospiraceae bacterium
CGTGGCAAAACATCTCGCACCTTACCTCCCCGGAAACCCCGTAGTGAAAACGGGCGGAGAAAAAGCGATCCATGCCATTTCATCTGCACCTTTTGGTAGCGCCAGCATCCTGGCCATATCGTATGGCTACATTGCCATGATGGGCGCAGCAGGTCTGACAAGAGCTACCGAGGTGGCAATCCTCAATGCGAATTACATCAAAGAGAGACTCGAGGACCACTTTGATGTGCTCTACAAAGGAAAATACGGTCGCTGTGCCCATGAGCTCATTATAGACTGCCGGAATTTCAAGAAAGGGGGAATTAGCGTGTCGGATATTGCTAAAAGATTAATGGATTACGGGTTCCATGCACCGACCGTTTCTTTCCCAGTCCCCGGCACAATGATGATCGAACCGACCGAAAGCGAGACAAAAGAGGAAATGGACCGGTTTTGTGACGCGCTGATAGCCATAAGACAGGAGATAGCCGAAATAGAGGACGGTTTAGCTGATGAACAGGATAACGTGCTGAAAAATGCACCACATACCTTTTTTGCGGTATCGGCAGATGAATGGAGACATTCATATGACCGCAGCAAGGCCGCTTTCCCGTTGCCCTTTGTGCGGAACAGAAAATTCTGGCCTTCCGTCAGCCGCATCGATGACGCCTATGGCGACCGGAATCTGGTTTGCACCTGCATACCGGTCGAAGCATATGCAGACAACACACTGGAAACTTAAAGCCGAATCAATGAGTCTTCTAAGAACAGCCCTGTACGGTAAGCACCTCAGCCTCGGAGCAAAAATGGTTGAATTTGCCGGTTTTGAAATGCCGGTGAGGTATACTTCTTTATCTGAGGAACACCATGCCGTGAGAACGCGATGCGGCGTATTTGACGTGTCACATATGGGAGAATTCATCATTAGTGGAAAGGAAGCTCTTTCTCTGATAAGCTATGTGAGCTCCAACAATCCTGCAAGACTTTCTGTCGGACAGGCCCAATATTCGTGCCTTCCCAATGACACAGGAGGTATTGTCGACGACCTGTTGATTTACCGGCTGGATGAATCCAAATACATGCTCGTAGTCAACGCATCAAATATTGCCAAAGATTGGGAATGGATTTTCGGACACAATCGCTGGTCAGCACACATGGAAGATATCTCTTCCCGCATATCCCTTTTGGCTGTCCAGGGCCCTGCCGCAAAGGACTTGTTACAACCGCTTACAGACATAGAGCTTGATAAAATACCCTATTACCACTTTGCGAAAGGCGAGTTAGCAGGACAAAAAGATATCATCGTTTCTGCAACGGGGTATACCGGTTCAGGCGGATTTGAACTGTACATTCCCAACGAAGGCGTCAGTGCTGTATGGGATGCGATCTTTTCATCATCAACAAAGGACCTTGTCGTCCCTGCAGGACTTGGCGCTAGAGATACTTTGCGACTGGAGATGGGCTATTGTCTGTACGGCAACGATATCAACGATGAAACTTCACCTCTTGAAGCTGGTTTGGGATGGATCACAAAGTTTGATCATGATTTCATCCACTGCGAAAAATTGTTGAAACAAAAAGAAGCTGGGGTATCGCGCAAACTGGTCGGTTTTGAAATGCTTGAACGCGGAATTCCGAGACATGGCTACGAAGTGTTGAACTCCGACGGTCAGGAGATAGGCTTTGTCACCTCCGGCACTCAATCTCCCAGTCTGGATAAAGGCATTGGCCTGGCCTATGTATCTGTCCCTCACCACCTAAAAGACTCTAGCCTTTACATACAGATTCGCAAGAAAACGCTGGAAGCCAGCGTCTGTAAATTACCTTTTTACAATCCTCCGAAATGATCGATATGGTCATTGAATCAACATTTCCAGGATGATAAGCATCAACTGCGACATGGGAGAATCTTTTGGCCGATACCGGCTACCCAACGAAGAGGCCATCATGCCGTTGATCGATTCGTGCAATGTAGCTTGTGGATTTCACGCAGGTGACCCCCCATCAATCGAACGAACCATTAAACTTGCCCTTGAATGCGACGTGAGCATTGGTGCCCATCCATCATATCCTGATCTGCAAGGTTTTGGAAGAAGAAAAATGGATGTTGCCCCAGAAGAGCTGGAGAGCCTGGTGCGGTACCAGGTGGCTGCACTGAAAGGAATTGTACAGGCACTGGGAGGCAAACTCAACCATGTCAAAGCACATGGCGCCTTGTACAATGAAGCTGCACGGTCAGAAATAGTTGCACAAAGTATTTGCAGGGCGGTTAAATCGATAGATCCAGGACTCATCGTTTATGCACCTCCCGGTTCTGCTATGGCTGCGGTGGCGTATATGTCGGGGTTGACAGTGCATTGCGAAGTCTTCATTGATCGGATATACCATGATGACGGCACCTTGCAAAGCAGAAAAGTCAAGGGAGCCGTGATCACTGATGTCGCACAGGCCTTACAACATATTGGAGCGATGATCCATCAAGGACATATCATCACCCTCGAAGGAAAATCGTTGCCCGTAGTGGCCGATACTTATTGTATTCACGGTGACAATCCCAGCTGTCTTGAGATATTGCGTACGATCAGGGCACAATTTCCAGCATAAGACTTCATTCTATGGAATTTGAAATTAAACCTTATGGCCCAACTGCTCTTTTGCTGACTTGGTATGGTGGCATCAATGAAGAGACCAGCGAATACATACTTGCTCTCGAACAACATTTGATAGAAGCCCAGCTGCCGGGAATTTCTGAATTGGTGCCTTCCTACAATTCGTTGTTGATTTCTCTTACCTCACAAAGGACTGACAAGTCTTCCATCATATCTGGTATCAAGTCCTTGATTTCAGAAGTCCAACCATTCAGGATGGGTCATTCAACTCCATGGATAGTGCCTGTCTGTTACGACCCTTCCCTGGCCATGGATTATAAACGGGCAGAAGCAAAAACCGGGCTTTCCTTTGATGAAGTTGTCCACCTACACTCTGCGCAAAAATACCGTGCCTATTGTGTCGGATTTCTGCCAGGATTTACCTACCTGGGGCTGTTGGACGAGCGTATCAGCCTACCCCGTCTGGATACTCCTAGAAGCAGGGTGCCAAAAGGATCTGTTGCCATCGCTGGATTGCAAACCGGAGTTTACACCTGTGACAGTCCAGGTGGATGGAATATCATTGGCAGGACTCATTTTGGTTTCTTCAATGCCTACTCCAATCCGCCTTGCCGCGTGAGGCCAGGAGACACCCTATCTTTCAAGGCGATAACTAAGGAAGAATACTTGTCAGAAAAAAGACCACGTTGATCCGCGTACTTCAGACCGGTACAGAACTGAGCATCCAGGATGGTGGAAGGCCACATTTGCGCAGGTTTGGCGTACCCCTTTCAGGATACCTGGATACTGCTGGCGCCATGAGGGCCAACATCCTCGCAGGTAACAGGCCAGAAACCGCATTATTTGAGTGTTACCTGCCCGGGCAGAAATTCGAATTTCTCCATGACGCACGATGTGCTGCCGCTGGGGCGAAAGCTACCATACATATCAATGGAAAATCGGTCAAGTCAAACCATCAAATGAATTTGCTCAAAGGTGACATTCTAGAGGTGGTCCAAATTCTTGAAGGGTCCCGGGTTTATCTTTCGGTCTCCGGTGGTTTAAAATGTACCGAGATCCTCGGAAGTTGCAGTGAATTGACAGGGTTCCATTCGTCACGACTCGCAAAAGGTGATCTCGTCCTTTTTCACACAACCGAAGACTTCATCGGGTTGAACGCCTCAATGGCGGCCCATCAAATGAACGCCCATGGATGTATTGAAGTCTTTCCGGGTCCCGAATTTGAAACCCTCCCTCCAGGAGGAAAAGAACTTTTGCTGAATGCTGATTTTACTGTTACGGCTCAAAGCAACAGAATGGCCTACAAATTGAAAGGTCCAAATGTAGACGGTTTCCCACTGGAACCGATGATTTCTTCACCTGTAATACCCGGCACCGTTCAATGGTTACCTGATGGAAGTCTTGTCATTCTGATGAGAAGTTGTCAAACCATTGGAGGGTACCCAAGAATTTTGCAACTGCAAGAAAGTGGTATCAACCAGGTGGCTCAAAGGGCTCCTGGACAATCCATCGAATTCAAATTAATCGAATGATGTTACCTTATCCCAAACCTTCCACAAGTATATGGCGAATGCGACGGCTACCAAGATCGACAAAGCGGCATAAAACCACTGCCCGTAAATCAGAAGGCCCATGCCAAACAGGGCCCCGTACACCAGTCCACAACCCGCGAGCATGGCACTAATCGGCAACAACAAGCCACTGCTCGTCGTCTCTATGTCTTCTCCTTCGATCACCGATTTCCAACCCGCCGAATAAGGCCTGATTTTTTCATAAAACGCCAGCAGCTTGGATTTTTCAGTTGGAGGAGTGAGAAAAGTGACACCCAGCCATGCCGTCGAAGTAATCAGGATATTAGCAATCAGTTTTTCGTGATCTGCCATCTCCCCTTGATAGATCAGTGAAAAATAGAGCGCCACCAAAAATGAGACGATCATAGCGGTAATTTCGCTGTATGCATTGATGCGCCACCAAAACCAGCGCAATATGAAGATAAGTCCGGTCCCGGCACCAATGAGAAGTATGATGTTAAATGCCTGTAATGCATTTTCAAGAAACAAGGCCAGAATGGCGGCAAAAAACATGAGCAACGCTGTAAATATGCGACCAATCAATACCAGTCTCTTTTCGCTTGCATGCGGATCGACGAATCTACTGTATACATCGTGTACAAAATAGGACGCCCCCCAGTTGAGGTGACTGGAAATGGTAGACATAAACCCGGCTATGAGCGACGCGATCACTACTCCGATCAATCCCTTGGGCAGATACGTTAGCATGGCCGGATAAGCTAGGTCATCATTGATTACTGAGGGATCAATATGCTGAAATTTTTCTTCCAGAGAGGCCATGTCCGGGAAGACGATCAACGAAGCCAGAGCAATCAATATCCACGGCCAAGGTCGCATGGCATAGTGTGCTATATTGAACAACAATGTGGCTCCGACGGCATGCTTTTCTGATTTGGCAGAAAGCATCCGTTGTGCAACATAACCTCCTCCACCAGGCTCAGCTCCCGGATAGTAAGACGCCCACCACTGTACGGTCAATGGTATGAGAAAGACGGTGATGAATAATCCACGCTGGTTGGTCTCCGGTATAAATCTCAATTTATCCCGGACAACGTCAGCAGCTAGCAAATTCGACAAGCCACCTATTTCAGGTAAATTCAAAATGTAAATGGCTGCTACTATCGTACCAGCCATTGCAAGCATAAACTGGAAAAAGTCTGTAAAAATAATTCCTCGCAATCCACCCATGGACGAATAAATAACCGTCACAACCGATGAAAGCAACAAAGTCTGGACCGGTGATATCCCGAACATCACGCCTCCAATTTTGATAGCTGCGAGACATACGGTAGCCATGACGACAATGTTGAATACAACACCGAGGTAAACCGCCCTGAATACACGGAGAAAAGCAGCGGGTTTGCCGCTGTAGCGCAGCTCGTAAAATTCAAGATCGGTCAGTATTCCCGATCTGCGCCAAAGCTTTGCATAGATGAATACTGTCAGCATACCGGTCAGCAGGAAAGCCCACCACACCCAATTCCCGGCTATGCCATTTTTTCGCACGATATCGGTTACAAGGTTGGGTGTATCTGCAGAAAATGTTGTGGCGACCATAGATATACCCAAAAGCCACCAGGGCATATTCCTGCCTGAGAGAAAGAATTCTGCCGTGTTCTTTCCCGACTTTTTGGACGCCCAGAGGCCTATCCAAAGTGTCAAGGCAAAAAAGGCTAAAATGATGATCCAGTCAATCGTAAATAGTTCCATCGGTTTCTTTTAAGCTAAAAACTATACCTCCTGAATGCTTCCATTGCCTCGTATTCGGCAAGGCCCAGCTGCCTGTAACTTGAGGCGGTCGCCCTGTTGCGCTCTTCTGCCCTTTCCCAGAATTCTCTTTCGTCTTCGCCGGGAAACGGGGGACGGTCTTTTTGTGATTGATGCATGAAAATTGCTCTCCTTTTCTTCAGCACTTCGCTCGGACTGATAGGTACGGCCATTTGAATTTCATCGGTGCGCCACTCGTGCCAAGCCCCCCTGTAAAGCCAGAGCCAGCAATCTTTGAGCCACGGTTCACCGGATAAAACTTTAAAGGCCTCGATAATAGCATCAAGACAAATGCGATGCGTCCCGTGCGGGTCAGCCAAATCACCAGCTGCATATACCTGATGCGGGCGGATCTCCTTCATGAGATTGACTACGATGGCTACATCTTTTTCGCTGATCGGACTTTTTCGTGTAGAACCTGTCTCGTAGAAAGGCATATCCAGAAAATGTATTTGGCGGTCTTCGAGGCCACAATACCTGGCTCCAGCACGTGCCTCTCCCTTCCTGATTAGTCCTTTGATCAGCCTAACCTCAGGGATGTCAAATTCCTTTGATGATTTGGTCTTCAACCAATTAAAAACCTTGTCGATCAATGCCGTCGTCACTTTGGATGACAATTGGTTGAATTCGACCATCTCTCCAAAAAACTCAGCAAACCGGAGTGCATCGTGGTCGTGAACAGCAATGTTACCTGATGTTTGATAAGCGACATGTACCTCGTGGCCCTGATTGACAAGTCTCATAAAAGTACCTCCCATGGAGATGACATCATCGTCGGGGTGCGGACTGAAAATGATCACCCTTTTCGATGCTGGCTTTGCCCTTTCTGGGCGTGTAGTATCATCAGCGTTGGGTTTACCACCGGGCCACCCGGTAATAGTGTGTTGTAATCGGTTGAACACTTTAATGTTGATATCGTACATCGACTCGAACTTCAAAAAAAGTTCGCCCAGGCCATTCTCCTTGTAGTGCTCATCGGTGAGCTTTAGGATCGGACATCCGGTTTTCTTAGATAACCAAATGACGGCCTTGCATACGAGGTCGTCATCCCATTCACATGAGCCCGCCAACCACGGCGTCAGTACCCTTGTCAATTCTTCCGAAGCCGCTTCATCTATGATAAACTCTACATTCTCGTGCTCCTGCAGATAGGTACAGGGTATTTGGCTGTTTATTTCTCCCTCTACTGCCTTACAGACAATTTGTGCCTTGTGTTGTCCCCAAGCGAAAAGATAGATTTCCTTGGCTTCCATTATGGTTCTGACACCCATCGTGATGGCCCGGAAAGGCACAAGGTCAGAGTCTATGAAATCTTTGCGAGCATCGCGCATGGTAATGTTATCGAGACGTACCAGCCGGGTTCGCGAATCTATTCTCGACCCTGGCTCATTGAACCCAATGTGCCCAGTCCTGCCGATGCCGAGGATTTGTATATCGATGCCGCCGTAGGACTTTATGAGCTGCTCATAATCTCTGCAATATGCATCTACCTTTTCAAGCTCTATCGTGCCATCGGGAATGTGTATTTGGCTCCTTGGTATGTCAATGTGATCAAATAGATACTCATACATGAAGCGCACGTAGGACTGTCGCGCATCGGGCTGCATAGGATAATATTCGTCCAGGTTGAAAGTGACTACATTCGAAAAACTCAGACCCTCTTCATGGTGCATCCTCACAAGCTCCCGGTACATGTTGATAGGCGATGACCCCGTAGCCAAACCTAGCACTATTTTCTGTTGTACCGCCTGTTTCTCCCGGATCTTCGCGGCCACTTTGCGAGCAACATATCTACTTCCCTCAATGTCGTTCTCCCAAATGGAAATGGGGAATTTCTCAAACGAGTAATACTGGTATGTAATTGGACTTTTCAATTTCAGGTAAATTAATGTTTCCGAAAAATAGTAAGAGGTCACCAGAATCATAGGATTGTGACCATCTATCGTCAATGTTATTTTAAAATTGTTTGGTTAACTTGTGTCGCTTAAGAGAATCTGATAGAGAAAACGAGTGGTATGACACGCTTTTAACATGACATTTAATGAATTAGGATTAGAGGGCGAAATCCTGGAAGCCATTTCATATATGGGCTTCGAGCGGGCCACGCCTATACAGGAACAGGCAATTCCCATCATTCTAGCAGAAAGAGATTTAATGGCTTGTGCACAGACGGGCACTGGTAAGACAGCTGCATTTATCCTGCCTGTACTCCACAAACTGGTCAACGACCAGGCTCCCTTCATTAATACATTGGTTATCGCACCGACCCGTGAACTCGTGCTACAGATTGACCAGCAAATCCAGGCATTCGCCTATTTCCTCCACGTAACCTCTTACGCAGTTTATGGCGGGGGAAGCGGTCATGATTTCGAAGCACAAAAAAAAGCTCTTCAAAAAGGATCGCAGATCATTGTTGCAACCCCGGGCAAGCTACTCTCGCATATCAATATGGGATATGTGAATTTCAAAGGATTGAAGCATTTTATTCTCGATGAAGCAGATCGGATGCTGGACATGGGTTTCTACGATGACATTAAGCGCATTGAGTCCAAGCTACCTAAAGAACGGCAAACCCTGATGTTCAGCGCGACCATGCCGCAAAAGATTAGACAGCTGTCCAAATCCATCCTTCAAGAACCTGCTGAGATCAATATTGCCATTTCTAAGCCTGCAGAAGGCGTTTTACAAGCTGCATACCTCACCTATGAAAATCAAAAAATAGACCTAATATCAGAATTGCTCAGCTCGAGAAAAACTTATCAAAGCATCCTCATTTTTTGCTCCACCAAAAAGAAAGTATCAGAAGTGGTCAGCACCCTGAAAAAACGAAACATGAATGTTCTGGGTGTATCGTCAGATCTAGACCAGGCCGAACGGGAAGCAGCACTGAGGAGTTTCAAAGCTCTGAAGACACGAATTCTGGTCGCCACCGACGTACTCAGCCGAGGCATTGACATTAAAGGTATCAACCTTATCATCAACTATAATGTTCCCTCCGATGCGGAAGATTATGTTCACCGGGTGGGAAGGACGGCCAGGGCAGACAGTACGGGCGTCGCCTTGACTTTTATCAGCCAGGATGATATGCGAAAATTTGCACGCATTGAAAAATTGATAGAAACGGAGATTATGAAGCTTCCGCTTCCAGGAGACCTGGGCGAAGGTCCTGAATGGAACCCATTTGAAAAGGGAAAGAAAAGAAATGGTAATAGGCACGGTAAATCCAAAAAAAGATTTCGCAAAAAGGGTAAAAAATAATCCTTCCAAATACTTCGATTCGATTTCAAGGAAGCTCTTATTCTTTTAGGGGTTATTGTTATTTTACCGCTATGTTCAACTCTACAGATTTTCCATCGCTATCCCGCTATCACAACGGCCAGAAGGCTCTATTTTTTGATGGGCCTGCAGGCACCCAGGTGCCAGAGGTTGTCGTAAGGGCTATTACGGATTATTATTATAACAGCAATGCGAATACACATGGATGGTTTAAAACTTCGACTGAAACAGATGAATTGATTCATTCGGTACGTACCAAAACTGCCACATTGCTCGGTGCTGAAGGACCGGAATGTATTTCATTTGGCCAGAATATGACAACCCTCACTTACAGTTTGTCCCGTGCCATTGGCAAGGTATTCCAACCCGGTGACGAAATCCTGGTAACTCAGCTTGATCACGAAGCCAACAGGGGGCCTTGGCTCGAACTTCGCAAGGCAGGATTGGTCGTCAGAGAGATAAAGCTTCAGCCGGGCGGACAACTCGATTACGAGGATATGCGAGTCAAAATCAATGAAAAGACGAGATTGGTGGCCATGGGCTGGGCTTCCAATTTTACCGGCACAGTCAATGACATTCATCTCGCCAGAAAACTGAGTAGGGATGTTGGTGCATGGCTTTTGATAGACGCAGTACATTACGCCCCCCACTTCGTGATAGATGTACAAAAATGCGACTGCGATTTTCTGCTTTGTTCAGCGTATAAATTTTACGGGCCGCATGTAGGACTGTTATATGCCCGCAAAGGGCTCCTGGACAGACTGCCGACTCAAAGACTTCGCACCACTGATCAACATGCCCCATTCAAGATAGAGACCGGCACCCTGAATCATGCGGCTTTGGCCGGTGTGAGTGCTGCAATTGATTACATTGCTTCACACGGAAGTGGAGATGTACTGAGACAACAGCTGGAGTCTGCCTTTGACCTGATCACGAAACACGAAAGAAAACTTGCCCGTCAGTTGTACGACGGTATCTGCAGTTACAAAGATCTCAAGCTCATCGGACCGTCCTTCGATGTAGGCATGAGAGCCCCAACCCTCTCCTTTACCCACCGTGAAAAATCAGCCGCCCAGGTGTGCAAATACCTGGCTCGGCACCATATTTATGCATGGGACGGACACTTCTATGCGCTAAGGGCAGCCGAAGTGCTGGGGTTGGTACCGCGAGGTGGAGTTACAAGGATGGGTATCAGTGCTTACATCACTGAAGAAGACGTCCGGAATGTCATGACTGCATTAAAAAATCTTTAGTCATGCATCGCGGCATTCACAAACTTTCGCACACTGGGGAGTCCAAGGTATTTGTCTCCATACGAACGGCTTCACGGTCATGAATCGCACCCAGAAAACAGGCCTTGTTCTTGGTCCGGTACTATTTATAGTCACCCTGTTATTTTTCAGGCCAGAAAACCTCTCCAAGGAAGGTGTCGCGGTACTGGCATCCACATTATGGGTGGCAGTGTGGTGGGTCACGGAGGCCATTCCCATTGCCGTAACTTCCCTCCTACCCATCGTGCTTTTTCCCGTCAGCGGAGGACTCGACATTGGTGCCACTACGGCAAGTTTTGGTCATCGATACATATTTTTGTATATAGGTGGATTCATCCTCGCCCTGGCCATTGAAAGGTGGAGTCTTCACAAGAGAATAGCCCTGAATATTATAAGAACGATTGGCACCAATGTCAATCTCATTATTCTTGGGTTTATGGTGGCCACTGCCTTTATGTCTATGTGGATTTCCAACACGGCCACATCTGTCATGATGCTTCCCATAGGTATGGCTATCATTGCACAACTCAAGGACAACCCTGAAACTGTGGAAGATGAAAACAGGATGTTTGGTAAGGCGCTCATGCTCGCAATCGCCTACAGTGCATCGATTGGGGGTGTCGCGACCATCATTGGAACACCACCCAACCTTGTTCTCGCCGGTGTATTGCAAGAGATCTATGGAATTGAGTTGTCATTTGTAAAATGGATGACCTTTGGCATTCCAGTTTCATGTCTGTTACTGGTAATCTGCTGGTGGTATCTGACGCGCAAGGCATATGTATTCAAACAAAAAGAGTTTCCTGGAGGAGTTAAAGAAATAAGGCGACAGTTGTCGGCCCTGGGTAAAATGTCCTATGAAGAAAAGGTTGTACTTGCTGTATTTGTGATCACTGCTTTCGCCTGGATTACCCGATCTTTTTTACTCAACAGAATGATCCCAGGGTTGGATGATACCATCATCGCTGTGGCTGCAGCCGTCATACTATTCGTTCTTCCATCTAAAAACAAGTCCAGAAACCTGATCACCTGGGAGGAAGCGGTGCGTTTGCCGTGGGGTATCCTGCTTCTATTTGGAGGTGGGCTGGCATTGGCCACTGGGTTTTCAGAAAGTGGTCTTGCCGTATGGATCGGCCAGGGCATGACCATGCTGAAAGGTATGGCTGTCATTGTCCTCATTCTCTGTATCGTTGCGTCCGTAAATTTTCTTACAGAGATCACTTCCAACGTCGCTACGACGTCGATGCTGCTGCCCATATTGGCTCCAATGGCACTCAGTATTGATGTACACCCTTTTATATTGATGGTTTCAGCTACGGTGGCTGCTTCCTGTGCTTTTATGCTTCCCGTGGCCACTCCGCCTAATGCCGTCGTATTCGGCTCAGGCTATCTCAGGATACCTGATATGGTCAGGACCGGTATATGGATGAATTTATTTTCCATCGCCCTCCTAACCCTGATCGTCTACTTTTTACTACCCTTGCTATGGAATTTTTCACCGCTGCCTTTTCCGTCTTATTTACGTTGAAAAGGAATGCATTAATACAAGAATGTTATGGATGACAAAGCTTTTCTCGATGGAATAAAGAAGTTTTTTCATTATTACAAGCACCTGGCAGAAAAGTCCTTGTCACAAACGACGGAGGCTGATTTTTTCAGGAATTTAGACGATCAGTCCAACAGCATCGCCGTCATCGTAAAGCACCTCAGCGGAAATGTTCGTTCTCGTTGGACCGATTTTCTAGACAGCGATGGAGAGAAGCATTTGCGCAACCGGGAATCCGAGTTCGCTATAGATAATGAAACCCGGGAAGATATCATGAAGCAATGGGAAGACGCTTGGACAATCCTCGACAACACACTGGGTCAACTTAGGCCAGCAGATCTTGCAAAGACCGTATATATCAGAAACCAGGTCCATACGGTACCAGATGCCATTATCAGGCAGCTTGGACACCTGGCTTACCATACCGGTCAAATCGCATACCTGGCCAGGCATTTTGCGGGCTCGAAATGGACCACCCTGTCAATCCCCCGCGGACAGTCAGAATCATTTAATAAGCGACTCTTTGAAAGAGGCCCGCGTGGGGGACATTTTACTGATGACATCATCACGAAGCAGTGATTTCTCAAGTTGTACCGGATTCCGTACCTTACCTGACGCTATAAAACCCCTCTGTATGAACTGGCTAAACGATGCTCAATTCGTCGGACAGATCTCCATCGGATTATTTTTGTCGATCGTCTTTCTTCAATCGAGCCTAGACAAAATCTTCGACTGGAAGGGTAATCTTTCCTGGCTCAAAGAGCACTTTTCCAAAACCTTTTTCTCAGGCCTCGTAACGCCCATGTTGGGTACACTGGCAATCGTTGAATTTGCCACTGGGATGCTTTCGGCAATAGGCGTACTTGCACTGTTGATAAAGAACGACCCTTCATTTACCAGATCTGGAGTTTACCTTTCCCTGGCAGCCTATCTCATGTTGATTTTTGGACAAAGGGTGGCCAAAGACTATGAAGGGGCCAGGACCATAGCCATATATTTTGGGGTAAGCTTGCTGTCAATATTTTTTTTCAATTGACCACGGATATGCAAATCATAAAAGAAGCTAAACAATACGACGCTGTCGTCGTAGGATCAGGCGCTGGCGGAGGTATGGCAGCCAAGGTGCTGGCGGAAAATGGCCTTCACGTTGCTGTACTGGAGGCAGGTCCTTACTTTGACCCTGCGGATCCCGAGACAATGACCCAAATGAAATGGCCATGGCAGTCACCTCGTCGCGGGGCCGGCACAACAAGGGCTTTTGGTGAGTTCGATATGGCTTATGGGGGATGGGACATTGCCGGGGAGCCCTATACTACGAAAGATAAAACGGAATTTAAATGGTTCAGGTCAAGGATGCTCGGCGGGCGTACCAACCATTGGGGACGAATTTCACTGAGATTCGGTCCCGATGACTTTAAAAGATACAGCCTCGACGGAATTGGTGCCGATTGGCCGATCACCTATGAGGAGGTAAAACCGTACTACGACAAACTCGACAAACTGGTAGGTGTGTTTGGTAGCAAGGAAGGATTGTACAACGATCCCGACGGATTCTTCCTGCCGGCACCAAAACCAAGACTGCACGAGCTTTATTACATTAAGGCTGCAAGGAAGTTGGGAATAACAGTTATACCGTCCAGGCTATCCATTCTTACCAAAGCCATCAACCCGGACAGAGGTGTTTGCTTCTATTGCGGACAATGTTCAAGATCCTGCCGTGTTTATGCGGATTTTTCTTCTGGCTCATGCCTGATCTTTCCTGCCCAGAAGGCTGGTGGGCAAATCGACCTCATCACCAATGCTATGGTGAGAAAGGTAGTAATGGGTCGTGACGGAATGGCCCAAGGTGTAGCATACGTCGATAAAAATGATCGCAGAGAATACCACATCAAAGGAAAGGTAGTCGTGCTTGCAGCCTCAGCATGCAGTACCGCCCGCATCTTGTTGAATTCAGAAGATGTGCCCAATGAAAGTGGGCTGATAGGAAAATATCTACACGACTCGACGGGATCGAGCAGGTCGGCTTTCGTGCCCGCCCTGATGGATAGGGACATCTACAACGAAGATGGCGTTGGAGGCATGCATGTCTATTCGCCGTGGTGGCTGGACAATAAGAAGCTCGACTTTGCAAGAGGTTATCACATTGAAGTGTGGGGAGGTATGGGTATGCCCTCGTACGGTTTTGGAATGGGAGCCGACGACATGAACGCATACATTGGTAAAGAGGTTGGCGGATACGGCGATAAGCTTCGGGAAGACGTGAAGAGATACTACGGTGCGTTTATTGGATTTGGAGGTCGTGGAGAATGCATTGCAAGGGAGGACAACTACTGCGAGCTAGACCCCAATGTAGTTGATGAATTCGGAATCCCAGTGCTGAGATTTCACTATACTTTCTCGGATCACGAACGCCTGCAGGCCAAACATATGCAAGAGACTTTTGAAGCCCTTTTCGATGCTATGGGAGCCCAGGTAATGGGCGAAACTCCGGGGCCTGACCGGGACTATGGGCTGAACAAACCCGGTGAAATTATTCATGAAGTTGGCACGACCCGGATGGGAAATGATCCATCGTCCTCAGTTACCAACAAATATCAACAGGTACATGGGGTCGGCAACCTTTTCATAACGGATGCCGGGCCATTTGTATCTCAAGCGGACAAAAACTGTACCTGGACCATATTGGCGCTTTCGTGGCGCACTTCGGACCACATCGTTGAACAACTCAAAAAAATGAACATCTAACAGTGTATTTATGGACAGACGCGACACACTCAAATCATTGCTTCTGGGATCTTTCGCTGGCAGCGTAACTTTCCAGGCCTGTGCCCCTGATGTAGATAAGAGCGGTAGCGAAAACGTGGAGGCCTATGGACGTACTCCAGAAGAAGCAGAACGCGACAGGGCTCTTCAGGAAGAGGTTTTTTTCAACACACACGAGTTGGCTACCATAGCGGTATTGTGTGACATACTGTTGCCCGCCACAACGAATGCGGGATCGGCTACCGATGCTGGAGTACCTGAATTCATCGAATTCATAGCAAAGGATATCAAAGATCACCAGCTACCGTTAAGAGGAGGTTTGATGTGGCTTGATGCCGAGTCAAATGCAAGATTTGACAAGATTTTTATCAATTGTTCATCCGCGGAACAGATGAAAATCATAGATGATATCGCTTTCCCCGAAAAGGCGGAAGAACACCTTCAACACGGTGTACAGTTTTTTAACAAAATGCGGGATTTGACCTTAACGGGCTATTACACATCAAAAATGGGTTTCGAGGACCTGGGATACCGGGGCAATACGCCCAATATCTGGGATGGAGTTCCACAAGAAGTGCTCGACAAACACGGTCTTGCGTATGACCCTGAGTGGTTGGAAAAATGCGTTGACCAGTCTAAACGCAATGATGTGGCCCAATGGGATGACCAGGGAAATCTTCTCACCTGATCACGGAAACGCTTTCATACCACAATTATCTCAACTTGTAAAGATCCAGGCCGGACTCATAGTATTTGTCACCCTGGTTCCAAAAAGCTGCTTTTTCCCTGCTGGATAAATAAACGGCTGAAAGGACATAGGCCTGTATATACTTTTCGATATAATTCAGATCGAGCGACTCTACCTCGTCGCCGGGTTGATGGTAATATTTGAAAATTTCTTCGTCAAACGAGCGGAATCCGAGGCTGAAAGTGGGTGCTGGTATTCCTTTGCGGGCAAAATTGACATTATCAGATCGATCAAACAATCCCTGTTCCTTGGCGGAATCTTCGATGGCCGTTAAGCCGTAGGCATTGCAGGCAGCCTGGATTTCGTTTTCGGCTGTTGTACGCGTTAGTCCAACGACGGAGATGATACTCGTATCATTGTAACCACCATTGTCAATGTTGAAACAATATTTGATGCTTTCCAATGACACCGGTGCGTTTTCAACAAAATAATTGCTGCCGAGAAGTCCTTTTTCTTCAGCCGTGAAGAAAACAAAGATAGCTGATCTTTTTGCCGGATGCATGGAGAGATATTCCGCAAGCATCAGCACAGCAGTAGTACCCACGGCATTGTCTCTTGCCCCATTGTAAATCGTGTCTCCCGTTTCATCTGGCCTGCCAACTCCAACATGATCATAGTGCGCTGAAAAGACGATGTATTCATTCCTGAGATTGGGATCTGTCCCGGGTACCCAACCCACGACATTGGATGAACGGGCATCCACCTTCTCCAGTGCCTCGAGATCAAGCGATACGGTCAGACCATTCGCAGCAATGTCAGACAGGTTCATGTCCTGCGGTGCACCCAGCCAAATATGCGGCATCGAATGACCTGACAGTGATGCATCTGAAACCATTAGCCGCTCTCGCGAGCCCATGTTTTTGATCAATTGCCAAGGAACATTCGAATTTTTATAAATCTCTATAAGGCCAGCGGCACCGGCGGCGATGGCCCTCTTCCTTTTTTCGGCCGACAATCGAAACCAATCCGATACATTCTGACCGGTGCCGTCACCACAAAGACTCACGGCAACTTTCAACCTGATATCCTGATTTTTAAAGTCTTCTTCACTTCCATGTCCTACATATACAGCCTGGGTTCGCATCTTGCGTTGATCACCGTTCATTACGATGAAGTCCCCAGGCAAGTTGAATTCCAAGTCCCCGAGAATCATTGAAGAGTGTGCGGGTGGCGTGGTCTTTACGAATGGAATGGTTTGCCGGTAATTGCCCATCCCTGAAAAAGTGTCTACATCATAGGAACGCAATTGAGAGGCCAGGTAAGCTGCGGCGGCCTCAATTCCCTGTGTGCCAGTTTCACGCCCCTTGAGTGCATCAGAGGCGAGGTATTCAAGATGGGCCCGAACCGAAGATTGGCGGACAAATGTGGCTATCTCATCAACCTGCCCGAAAAGCGAAACACCCATTAATATGGCAATGATAAATATGGATGTACTCTTTCTGTTCTTCATTTTTCTTTGTCTTTTCAATTAACGTAAATAGTGCTAAAGCTTGCTGACTTACCTGTCACTTTTTCGGTATACAAATTTCAGCGCACTCCAGTTATCATCTACCGAGGCTACCTTTATATCTACGAGCCCCGTCGTCAATACAAAATTTCTTATCGTATCCCGGTTGATATCCGTCTGTATGCGCGCAGTGCCTTTGGGCCAACTCACCCAGAGACATCCCGAGCGATCCAATTGGGGTTTGAGATGCATTACTGCTTTTTCCAATTCTTGCCGCGATGAAACAAAACAATGTATGAAGTCTGCTTTGCCGATATTGTCTTTTACAACTTCAACACCTTCCGGGAGATTGCCCAGTAATTGCCTATAATTGGCGGGAGGGTTAAGAAAGAGGACTTTTTGCCCTTTTTTAATCCCGATTTTCTTTAACAGTGGTGTTCCCGAGTATACGCTCATCGAGTCGACTAACAAAAGGTGTTTCCAGTTAATAAGTCAAAATAGCACAATTTATTCAGCTCACAATGAAGGCCTTGTGATCTCCGGTCATTGTATAAATTTGTTAAATGCAAAAACTATTTTTAAGCATATGGAAAGCGATTATTGGCATCATAAGGGCAGGGTCACAAACCAACATACGCCTTCTTTTGGGATCTTTTGTCATCACCCTTGTTCTGGCTTATTTTCTCGAAGTAAGCAGGACAGAGTGGTTGATAATCATGGGAATTAGTGGTTGGGTACTGTCGCTCGAGCTGATCAACACTTGTATCGAATTATTGTGTGATAAGATTACAAAGTCTTACGACAAGGAGATAGGTCTGATCAAGGATATAGCAGCGGGGGCGGTTTTTCTGGCTACCCTGTTTGCTCTGGTCATTGGCCTGGTGATCTTTATCCCCAAAATTATAACTCTCATTGCTCTGTGAGCCTCTGGTTTGATCAGTAAGGCAGGGGTTTGAATTTGCGGATGATGTAGCAACCCTCACAGGTGAGTTTTTCATATTCAAAATCCGCTCTCTCCGCGAGATCTTTCAACACATCTTCATAGGGTTGATCTAGATCAATTGTTACAATTCCATTTTCCACAAAATCAGTGTACGGGGAAGAAATTACTTTCCAGCCGGATTGTTCCATTAGGTAGTCGAGGACATACAGGATTTCATGATCCACGGCGTTGTCCACTATTTCAGGTTCCACATTGAGGTCTATAAACTTCGATCCATCGAAGCCATATTTATCCCCTTTTTCCAAGATGACATTGACCGTGTGGTTAGAAAGCTGGTAGACACGGACCTTTCCTTCAATATTTTCTACGACTTCGACGAATGTATCGTGGTCGTCCAACTTGAAGACCGTTCCCAATACTTCGATACCGATTCGTTCATTAACTTCTACTACAAATGGTTTTACATCATTTCTGGCCACGCTGAACTTTCCTCTTCCTGTCAGGTACAAACGACGTTCATCGAGGTTCTTTAGTTTTTTTGGATAGCGAAGTTTGCTATTGGGTGCAAGCTCGATTACCGAGCCATCGACCATTTCGACTGTCTCTCCATTTGCCGATGCAATCAGTTCCGTGTAAGTCTCCTGTGGTCTCATCACCCATACGCTGACAATTAGCAACGCGATTGCAGCAGCTGCTGCAAGCTTTTGCCACATTGGAAAGACAAAGCCACTTTTTTCTTGGTTTATAGCGGCCTTCGATACCGATGGTTGTAAAGGTTTGACGACAGCCTCTTTTTTCATCAATTTTGGCTGAAACAAAGTCCACTCAGATTGAGCACTGGTCATCTTGTAATCAGCCAAATGTGGAGCCTCGCGTATGATCATCTCATACACTTCCATATCGGATTTATTTTCTTCACTTTTAGCTGTCCAGGAAGCCACCTTTTTTTTATCTGAATAGGTGGAAAATCCATCGAGGTGATGCAGGATCTGCAGCTCTGTAAGTTCAGGGGTAGTATTCTTGAGAAATTGTTGCCATTCAGCCTCTTCATCGACAAGATTGAATGATTCCAACAAAGGTGCATGCTCGGATATTACCCGTAAATTGCGGACATCCTTTTTATGCGTTTTGTTTTCCTTCATCCAGGATTTGAGCGATCGAGTCTCATCGGGACCTGAATTGCCGTCTAAAAATCTCAATATGTCCAAGTCTGTTATTTTCGACATTTCATTCACTAAGACGTTTCAAAATGACACACACACATTTTTGTTTGTACAATTTGTTCATTTGGAAAAAATGACCTCGTTGTCTTTGAGATCTTCCTTTAATAATCTTAAAGCACGCGCCACATTGTCCTCCACAGCTCTTTTGGAAATGTTGAGGTAGGACGCTATTTCTCCATATGTCAACCCTTCTATTTTACTCAAGGAAAAAATCTTGCGCATCTTCGGCTTGAGTTTCTCCAAGGACTTCATTATTTCCTGTCGTATCAAAAATGAATTCAGCATTTCGGGATTATCTTCTATTTCCACAGGTTGAAGTTTGTCCTTCAATTCCTCCCTTTTGTTTCTCGATCTGATATGATCGATCATCCTGTTGCGCACGGCAGAATAGAGGTAACTCTGGATCGAAGCATTCACCTCGATGCGTTCCTTGTTTTCCCATATTTTTAAAAATGTCGTTTGCACGATTTCTCTACTGCTTTCCCAGTCCTTGATATAACTATTCACATAATTACATAATGGACCAAAGAATTTTTTAAAAATCTCTTCGAAATTAGTTTCTGTAAAAGGTGGGTTACTCACTTTAATAACACATTTATGGCACCTCACCCCCAAAGACGGGGACATTTTAACATATTAAAAGTAAATTTAATAAAAAAGGGCCTATATCGAACATATAGGCCCTTTTATACATGTGTTATTTTCGGATTACATCATTCCGCCCATTCCTCCACCCGGAGGCATTGGCATATCTGACTTTTCTTCCGGTTTGTCGTTTACTACCGCCTCGGTGGTCAAGACCATTCCAGCGATAGATGCGGCATTTTCAATTGCGATCCTGGTTACTTTAGTAGGATCGATCACACCGGCTTTTTTGAGATCCTCGTAGGTATCCGTTTTGGCATTGTAGCCATGGGCACCTTTCGCTTCCTGAACTTCTTTCAGGACAACGGCACCATCCACACCGGCATTTTGCGCTATCAATTTCAACGGTGCTTCCAATGCTTTCTTAACGATCTGAATGCCCATTTTCTCATCTTCGTTGAGACCATTTAACCCGGCACCTTTGTTAAGTGAGTCGATGGCCCTTACCAAAGCTACGCCACCTCCGGTCACAATTCCTTCTTCAACTGCAGCCCTTGTCGCGTGTAGTGCATCGTCGACGCGATCTTTCTTTTCTTTCATTTCAACTTCAGTGGATGCGCCCACATAGAGTACGGCAACTCCCCCAGACAATTTTGCAAGACGTTCTTGTAATTTTTCACGGTCGTAGTCTGAGGTGGTTGTTTCGATTTGCTGCTTGATCTGGTTGATCCGGGCTTTTATGGAATCTTCTGAACCCGCGCCATTTACGATGGTAGTGTTGTCTTTGTCAACAGTGATTTTCTCTGCCTGTCCCAGGTGTTCCAATTCAACTCCATCCAACTTGTAGCCTTTCTCTTCAGAGATTACAGTACCACCTGTAAGGATAGCAATATCTTCCAGCATGGCTTTTCTCCTGTCACCAAATCCCGGTGCTTTGACAGCGACAACTTTCAGCCCGCCTCTCAAACGGTTCACCACCAGCAGACCCAATGCCTGACTTTCCACATCCTCAGCAATGAGGAGCAGCGGTTTACCCGCTTGTGCGGATTTCTCTAAAATCGGAATTAGATCCTGTGTATTTGAGATTTTCTTATCGTGGATAAGGATGAGAGGTGATTCGTATTCCGTCTTCATATCTTCTGCATTCGTAACGAAGTATGGAGAAAGATAGCCCCTGTCGAATTGCATTCCCAAAACCTCGTCAACGTAGGTATCGGTACCTTTTGCCTCTTCGACAGTGATCACACCGTCCTTGGTAACTCTTTTCATAGCATCGGCGATCAGAGCACCAATTTCATCGTCGTTGTTGGCTGAGATGGAACCCACCTGTTGAATTTTTTTGAAATCATCACCGATTACCTCGCTTTGATCTTTCAAATCGGCGATGACCATTTCTTTTGCCCTGTCAATTCCTCTTTTCAGATCCATTGGGTTAGCCCCAGCCGCTACATATTTCATGCCGGCGGTTACCATGGCCTGTGCCAGTACGGTTGCTGTGGTTGTACCATCACCTGCAGCATCTGCAGTTTTTGAAGCCACTTCTTTGACGAGTTGAGCACCCATATTTTCTACGGGATCTTCCAGTTCGATCTCTTTGGCAACGGTTACGCCATCCTTACTAACCTGGGGAGCTCCGAAGCTTTTCTGTAATACTACGTTTCGGCCTTTGGGTCCGAGTGTGACCGAGACCGCATTGGCCAGGGCATCAATGCCTGCCTTTAGTTTAGATCTTGCGTCAGTGTCAAAGCTTATTTGTTTAGCCATTTTGTTTTTTTCTTTTCGTAATTTTTTTAAATAAAATTTCTGTTTTAACGGGATTAATTCACGATTACAAGGATATCATCCTCTCGCATAATCAAATAATCCTCTCCTTCGTAGTTCAATTCTTGGCCGGCATATTTACCGTACAAAACCTTGTCACCTACGGATACGGTCATGCTGTTTCCATCTTTTCCAGGGCCTACAGCGATTACCTTACCTCTCTGAGGTTTTTCCTTAGCCGTATCGGGGATGATTATTCCGCCTTTGGTCTTCTCGTCGGCAGGAGCTGGTTTAACAACAACCCGGTCATTGATAGGCTTCAAACTCATAAGTCTCTATTTTTAATTTTGTTGGTTAAGAATAGTATTGCATTGTGTTCTACGGACTATGTATCATTTCTTATGCCAAGTCGATCCAACCTGCCATTATTACAGTTTTGATGTTCGCATGATCAAATTACTGACAAATTATCCCTCCCAAGGGCACAAAATGTCATCGAGAATGGCAAGATCTACTGAGGCGCGGAATCGAGAGGAATACCAAAATCACCACCGCCGACTGCACCGCTGTTTACAATGATGGCCGTAATGATACACAGGACAAACAGCGCTATGGCCAGACCCCAAGTTATTTTCTCAATGAGATCAGTTGACTTGGCAGCTCCAAACATCTGGTTGGCACCGCCTCCTCCAAAAGTGGAATCAAGGCCTCCACCCTTCGGATTCTGAATCAATACAACCAACATCAGGAGTACACAAACCAAGGCTATCAATATGGTGAGAAAGGTAATCATGTCGCTTTGAGCTTTTCAATTTGCGCCGCAAAGTACGCACTTTTTTCGGGATATTTCAAGATGAGTTTTTCGTACATGTGGATGGCCTCGCTGAAGTGTCCCTGGTCGGCCAACAGCTCTGCGAGAGACGCCGAAACAAGGTCCTTGCCAGCAAGCCCTGTAGGTTCTGACGACTCCATGATGAGCTTCGGTCCGGCATCTTTTTCTGATAATTGATTCAACGTAAGCAACCATTTGGAGAATGCAGAAAGAGCAGTCGTATTTTGATCTTCATCCCAACGACTTTGCCGTGTCTCTTCAATCGCATCTGGCTGCCTCCCATTGGTATGTCCATCACCGGTAAAATCAGCAAGGGATTCCTTGTCAACCGCTGGCTCAGGTTGTTCTGGTAACAAATCCTCGTCTGAGATCTCTTCATCTTCCGGAGTGACCCCTTCTTCCTGAATATTGGTTTGAACAATATCTTCAAGATTTGTTTCAGGATGACCCATGTCTTCATTACCGTTACCGCTGAAATCCCCGGATTGGATTTCAGCTACTTCCACTGACTCCTCAGCATGCGTATGAGTCGATTGAAGGTCGGGTTCTTCTACACCCATCTCTTCATTTGCGGCACCGGTACCAGAGGTCAATTGTCCTGATGGGTTTTCGTGTAAACTCTTTTCATCATCCAGGTATTCGGCCATTCTTTCTCGATCAGTGGCGTACATGGCTGCATCGATGATGGAAGCATCATCTTCCATTCCTCCCTCCAACTTTATTTTTTTAGCAAGGAGCATCCTTAGGTTTTGAGAATAGGGAAACTCTCTTACCCACTCCTTTAGTTCTTCTATGCTGACCTTATCGAACATCCTTGGATGTTTCATGAGTTCAATCATTTTCTTGCTATCCATAATCTACCAGTTGGTAAAAGACCTGTTGAATACATCTTCGGTTAACTGCCGGAATATATTCGAAATCAGTTCTTCCTGGACACTCGACAAATCGGTGTTGCTATCAAAATCCTCAAAGAACGAGAAACTTTGGGTCCAATTGTCTTCTTCATTTTTGTGGTTGACATAATCCACCTGGATGGAAATCTGCAACCTGTTCAGTGCACTACCAAACGAACCTCCCTCCCTTTCTTGCGGTGCTACTGAAGTTACGTTAAATCCGCTTACAGTTCCAGTAAATTCGATATCGGGTTCTGTCTCGTTGTAAGTCAGTCTCGAACTGCTGAGAATAATATCCCTGAGCGATTCACTGAACCTGTCTCCTATGTCAGCAGGTCCAGTGGCGGTCGTGTTTTGGAATGGATCGACATAGAAAGTACCAATATCGGGTGGTATTGAGATCCCCTTAAAGGAATAACAAGCATTCAAACAGAGCACCAATAAACAACAAAGACCGTGGTGCAGGTATTTAAATGTCATAATACTTGATTTTGCGATAAAGGGTGCGCTCTGATATCCCTAGTTCTTCTGCAGCCTCTTTACGCTTGCCATTGTGTTTTTTAAGTGCTTTAGTGATGTATTCTTTCTCCATTTCTTCCAGCGAGAGATTGTCTTCGACGACTTCCATTTCATCATACTTATCAGGACGCACCAGCACGGGTGCAACGCCTGGATCATCGTTGAAAGAACGGGCCTCCTTAGAGGTTTCCTGGTAATGTTCCACTGAGCGCACTTGATTATCATATGAAGGCATTCCCAGCCGCAGTTGATTGAGCTGGTTCCGGTCGGGCACGTTGAGATTATTATTTCGAATCAAACCATAGATCAAGGATTTTAAATCATTCAGATCATTTTTCATATCAAACAACACCTTGTAAAGTATATCCCTTTCTTCGAAATTCTGATTGGACTGTTCCTTTACCTGTGGTAGATGTCTCATCCCCATGTCGGGTACCGTTTGAAGTAAAAAATCGGCAGTAATGTTGCGGTCTTCCGAAAAAATGGACAGTTGTTCCACTACGTTGCGCAACTCCCTTACATTTCCAGGCCAGGAATAATTGATTACAAGATCCCTCGCCTCTTCGCTAAGAGTGATGCTATCGGTACGATATTTTTCCGCAAAGTCAACCGAAAACTTCCTGAACAGCATGTAGATGTCTTCTCTCCTGTTGCGCAATGCCGGCACATGAATAGGTACCGTATTGAGACGATAATACAAGTCGTCCCTAAATTTGCCTTGCTTGACTTTCTCCAATAAGTCTACATTGGTGGCCGCAATAACGCGTACATCCGTCTTCTGTACCTTGGACGACCCTACGCGAATAAATTCGCCGGACTCTAATACTCTCAACAAAAATGCCTGGGTGTCCAGGGGCATTTCTCCTATTTCATCGAGAAAAATAGTCCCTCCCGATGCCGTTTCGAAATATCCTTTCCGGTCCCCTGTCGCACCGGTAAATGCTCCTTTCTCGTGGCCAAACAACTCCGAATTGATGGTTCCTTCAGGTATAGCTCCCGTGTTGATAGCAATAAAGGTGTTGTGTTTTCTCGCACTCAGCTGGTGAATGATCTTCGATATGACTTCCTTGCCGACTCCACTTTCTCCTTGGATGAGAACGGTTAGATCTGTGGTAGCTACACGCATTGCTTTACCCAAAGCCCGGTTGAGCCCTTCAGATCTGCCGATGATCCCGAATCTCTGTTTTATCGCCTGCAGGCTCATGAGTTATCTGTTAACGATGGTTTGCAATTAAATCTACCGTGGTCTTTCATTGAGCCCTATTGCCTTGTACCACTTCTCCTTTCAGTGTTGCACTGCTCACACTTTTTATTCGAACCAATGCGTAATCTCCGGGTCTCAATCCCGATGCTTTTGGGAATACGACCATCTTATTTTGGCTGTTGCGCCCTTTGAACTCTTTTACCGAACGCTTTGAATCTCCTTCAATCAAGACTTTAAAAACTTTGCCAATATCTCGCTTGTTGTGGACGAGTGATACTTGGTTTTGTACCCTTATTACCTCACTCAACCTCCTTTTCTTGACCTCTTCCGGGATGTCGTCCTTATACTTTCGATGTGCAAGAGTGCCAGGTCGTTCTGAATAAAAAAACATATAGGACATGCTGTAATCCGCCCATTTGATCATGTCCATCGTGTCGAGATGTTCATCCTCCGTTTCGGAACAAAAGCCAACGATGATATCCGAAGAAACCGCGCAATCCGGAATGATCTTCCGGATACTGCGTACCCGGTCCTTATACCATTCAACATCATAGGTCCTGTTCATCATCCGGAGAATGCGACTGTTACCGCTCTGCACCGGAAGATGGATATAGTTACATATGTTTTCATATCTGGCCATGGTGTGCAAGACATCATCCGTCATGTCTTTGGGGTGAGAAGTCGAAAACCGAATTCTCAGATCTGGATTTACTCCGGCAACCATCGACAATAGATCAGCAAATGATACGACCTGCCCCGATTCGGGGTTCTTCCACTTGTAGGAATCCACGTTTTGACCGAGCAGGGTGACTTCCCTGTAACCACTGTCGAACAACTGAGCAGCCTCCGCCACTATGCTAAAGGCATCCCTGCTCCTTTCCCTTCCCCTGGTAAACGGCACTACGCAAAACGAGCACATATTGTCGCATCCTCTCATTATGGAAATGAATGCCGTGACACCGTTTGATGCCAACCTCACCGGTGAAATGTCGGCATAGGTTTCTTCTCTTGACAAAAATACATTGACCCCCTTTTCTCCTTCTTCTGCACCAGCTACCAGTCCAGGAAGATCCCTGTATGCATCAGGTCCGACTACCAGGTCAACAAGCTTTTCTTCTTCTAATAACTTTGACTTCAACCTTTCCGCCATACATCCCAAAACACCTATCAAGGTCCCGGGACGACTTCTCTTTACCCTGTTGAACACCGATAGTCTTTTTCTGACGGTATCCTCTGCCTTCTCGCGAATGGAACAAGTATTGATCAGAATGAGGTCTGCCTCGTCCAAAGAACGCGTAGTCGCAAAACCCTCCTCGGCGAGTATCGAGGCCACAATTTCAGAATCACTGAAATTCATCTGGCAGCCGTAACTCTCTATGTAGAATTTCTTTCCTGTCGTCTTCTCCTTAGACACCAAAGTCTCCATGACTTCGCCCTGACGGTTCTCATCTGTTTTCTTGAGATCTTGCCTTGCCAAACCCCGTAGGGTAGGATTGTCGTCGTACATATGCTGTAATAGATTAAGGAGCGCAAAGATAAGCAAAACATCTGCCCGATGTGCCATTTTGTCAGGAAGAGAAAAGAAGTGCAGTCATCAGTCGTCAGTCGTCAGTCGTCAGTCATCAGTCATCAGTCATCAGTCGTCAGTCGTCAGTCGTCAGTCATCAGTCA
>JBFKOL010000021.1:0-25246 GCA_041628815.1 Saprospiraceae bacterium
ACAGGATCTAACGCGTAGACCGTCTTCTTGGCGGCCGTGTAAATGATGCCGTTAGCGCCGATCGCGGGGGAAACAAAAATCGGTTGTTTGAAGAAGCTCCGCTGTTCCCACTTTTTCGTGCCGTCAGGATTGATTGCATAGATCTTCATCCACCCTTCGTGCTCCGAATAAAAAAGTATGCGGCCGGAACCGGCCCACCTGAATGGTTCAGAAGGGTAGTATTGAGCAAAGCCCCCATCGTCTGCAGGAGAAGTCCAAATTACGTCCGCTTTGTTCTCGTTAATATCGTGTACCATTATAGAAAATGGCGAACCGGAAGTTATGTCATCGAGATCACCTCTTCTGTCTCCGGGCATCCTGATAAAGGCAACCTTATTGCCATCAGGTGACCACTGCGGAAAAAGATCTTTGTCGACGGAGGGAGAGAGCCATTGGATTCTTTCATCACCTATTTTATACAATCCTACAAAACTGTGATCTCCGCGTTGACTCGAAAAAACGATTGAACTGCTGTCAGGTGAGTAGGCTGGTTTACTGAAAGATCCACGCATCTTAATCAGGGGTTCTACCACTTCTGTGGCCACATTCATACGCATGAGACTTTTTCCTTTGGGTAGCAGGAGGTATTGATCATCCGGCGAGATTACATAAGCGGAGTGATTGCCAAGATCGTCGAGTTGTTTAGATTTTAAATCAATGCTGTAAAGAATCTGGGATGGATAATCTACAAGGGAAGCAGGATTGGCTACTTCTCCCTGGCGATTTGGACTACTGCCTTTGACAAAGTAAAGCAGATTGCCCCCATGATCAAATTGCAAGTTGGACAAGATTTGTCCGTCATCCTTTTCTGTAGAGTAGAGTTCTTCCGGAATGAATTGAGGAGACTGTGCGACAAAGATGTGGCGCTCACCCTTGACCTCGGAAACCCAGGCGATCTTGTCTCCATGCTCAGATCCCACGAGATTAGTGTTGTAGGGAGCTGACAGGATATCCTCGATAGAATAGTTCTGGCACCAGCTTATTTGCTGAACCAAAGTCATGAAAGTGATGATTAGTAGGTACTTCATTTTTTGTTTTGTATTGCTTCCTTTATTTCGCGATAAGATACCAGGTAGATGTTGTTGGCTTCGAGTTTTTGACTCAACTTGTCGCTCATGATATAGTCGAAATCTTTTTGACGCCATTCAGATCCAAAGGCTGGATGATCTACCATGATGGCTTGCATTTCGGCATTATCGAAAGCGAGGTGAACAATGATTTCATTCAGCCCGGGCTGGACACCATCCAGTAGTCTGTCGTACAGCTCATCCCAAGAGTCGACGTGATTCTGCAACATCATGAGATTGTTCAACGTGAATTGTTGAGGTCCGAATTCAACAGATTCTTTCCAGGAAGGAGGTAGGACGGCTCCAGGAATCATGACGGGCAGGTCGTAATCATTTCCAACACGGACATAAATGGCAAAAAGTTCTGCATTTGCGAAAAGAGATCCCATGTGAGAGTCCAGGTGGCTTACAGGGATGCCCGCCTTCAACGCTTTGTCGACCTGAGCACGGATCTCCCGCTCTACTTCTTCCAGCTGGGCGTTTTCGACAAATTCCGGCACATTGTCGTAAAAATATCCTTCCTCGTTCAGGAGAGAGGAAATCGTATTGGAAGGTGAGACGCCATCCCATTTGTAATATTTCCATTCCGAAGTCAGCGTTAAATGCAAACCATAGCAGTAATCGGGATTGGACCTAGCATATGCCGCAATTTCACTGAACCAAGGACAAGGAACCATAATACTCGCACTGGATATCCTACCTTTTTCAAATGCCTCGATGGAAGCCTCGTTTACTGCATGTGCCACACCTAGGTCATCGGCATGTAGAATCAACATTTTTGCATCAAGGGGCAACCCGAGCTTTCCGGCTATAGATTCTTGGGCTTCGCTGAAGATAGAAACAATCAACAGGAATGGGACGTAGATCAGTTTTAACATAACACAAATTTTGGCCTGTCATAAAACTAATCAATCGCATAGGCAATTGGTGGAGTTAATTGTTCCCTTTTTGTTTTTTGTCTTTTTTAGCTGTTTGTATCCTGATGCGCTTTGTAGGCAGATTTTTGAGAATTTTTTTGAGCTTCTTGTAGTCAATCGTTTCCACGATTTTCGTCTCTCCACCGTATTTGTATTTCTTCTTCTTGTATTTCTTTTTCAGGCTAAGGTGCGTATCATGAAGAACGTCTATCCTTTTTTGAAGCTTCGACAGCTTTCTATTCCTGGCTTTAAGCCGTTCTTTCAAGGTTTTTATTTTTTCGATGTAAAGCGCGCTTGGAACAGAGGACAATTTTTGATTTTCAATGCGGAGCCGGTCGATTTCATCATGAAGCTGTACAATTAAATTGCGGTTGGCGTCTACCGTGGATGCATTATGTGCAATAGTCTCCTCATGGGTAACAACTAATTGTGCAGTTTCCACTTGGGCTTGCAATTCATCAATCAACTTCTGATCTCTTTGCCTGCTGTTTACGTGTTTATCTGCGAGTTCGACGTAGGCTTTTTCCTGCGCTCTAATAATTTGCTCCTTTTGTCTTTCTCCTTTTTTGGCGAGGATATCCCTGATGAGCCAACCTATTGCCAATAGGAGTAAGCCGAAAAAAAGTCCCCATGGCCAAAGTGGTATATCGAACATATGAAGAAAGAATTCTGTTTTAATGACGGTTCAGGAATTCAAAACCACGTATTTCCCTTTTGTTTCAATGGATTATTCTTCTTCATTCTCAATTTGTCTCAGGAGCAACCCTCTTTCCGTGACATAAATACCGATGATTCCAATTATAAAATCAACAGCAATATGAACTAGCATCAGGGCGATCAGCGATTCTGTCAGGACAAATATAAGCCCGAAGGTAAATGCCATAAGTACGATCTTAACTACCGCTGAGGGTCCCTGATACAAGTGTGCCAACCCAAATGAAACCGCGGGAATTGCAAGGGCAAAAAATAAGGCAGATCTGCTGCCTTCGAAGACCGAAAGAAGATAATTGATGAGATATCCTCTGAAAATGATCTCTTCACAAATCCCAGCACTTAAAGCTGCAATCAACCACCATTTTTGGTCTTGCCATGTCGTTGGGATGAAGGGCATCATGTCCCTCCACTTTTCCAAGAGTTTTTTTCGCTCTCCCGGCCAGTAAAGGCCATAAAGAGTATTGGCAGCGTAGAGAATGACAAAAGCGATGATGAGAAAAAACCACAATGGATGTGCATCTTGCCGGGTCGGTTGAAAACCCAATACGCCCCAGGACCTGTCGCTGAAATACCAAACTGCCATGATTACCAGGGTGCCCAGCCACTGAAGCAGAGCATTGTTCAGGTAAAGTGACTTTTTGAGTTCTGCCGTAACCTCCACCTCTTCAAAAGGCCTGCTGGGAGCCATTAATGCTGCTGCCGGAAGTGCGATCACAAGGAAGAATACGACTATATGGTCGATCAAATGAACTTCGATTTGGCCCATTGCAAAGATTACAAGCTGCGCAATATAAGGATTCCAAATGCCATTTTTGGCACTGGCTTTATTGCCTTATGTTCAATTAAATGTCGTTCATGGAGGTAAAAAAATGAGTAACTTCCGCGTTTTTAGTGGGCATTGCTGCAGCAGGAGTCTTTTCTTGTTTATAACAATTATAAAAGCAAATCTCATCTTATGGCAGACAAAACGATGTGGACTGGATCCGAACATTATTTGTGCGACCGAGAGCTTGCACAGGCTTTTCATATGTCGCGTGTGCTGGGTATGCCTTTGTTGATAGAGGGAGAGCCGGGAACAGGCAAGACAGAATTGCCCATTCAATTTGCGCAGGACTTGGGATTGGAATTATTTGTATATCCCGTTGGGTCCAAGAGCACTGTTGAACAGTTTGTTGCCAAGTTTGACCATGTGAAATACCTTAGGGATAGTCAAATCGAGGTATTGAATGCACAAAGGGAAGAAAAGGGACTTCACACTTCATTGAGTACCGGTGGAAGATCTACGGAGGTACTTGACGATTATGTGCTTCTAGGTCCGGCTGCAAAGGCTTACAGCTCAGCCAACTCGGTCCTGCTCATCGACGAAATAGACAAAGCCCCTAGAGAATTCCCCAATGACCTATTGTACGCTTTAAGTCACAGAAAATTCGTTCTGCCTGAATCAGGTCGTGTCATAGAGGTTAGCGAGAACGACATGCCCGCAATTGTCATTACAAGCAATCGCGAGCAGGAGCTGCCTACGGCATTCAAGGGACGCTGTATCTATCATTACATTGCTTTCCCGGACCCGGATGTAATGCGAGAAATCATCGCTAAACACTATCCGGATGCGGTAGGAGAAACCGTGGAAAAGGCAATTAAGGTATTCTACCAGTTGCGAGAACTGGGTCTTGAAAGGGCTCCTTCAACCAGAGAGCTCCTGAACTGGTTGAAATATTTGAAGGGCAAAGTGCCCCAAGAACAGCTCAAGAGCATTGAATCTCTCGAGGGGTTGGGTGCACTCGTAAAAACCCAGGATGATGTCAAACGCGTAATGAGGCAAATGACCATTGAAGGTGGACTTAAATCAGGTCCCCCGAGGTATTATTCCAATTAGAATGTTTGAAAGCTTTCCGTCGGTCTGCAAAAACTTTGGTGTCCCGGCAGATGTAAGGACACTACTATTATTGAGGCGGGGTATGGATCGAGGGCTCGTCCATACTGTAGGAGACCTCTATGTGCTTTTTAAAGGCATTCTCGTAAAAGACCCAACCATGCTGGGCCCGTTCACTCAGGCCTTTTATCACTACTTTATTGGGGTTGAGATTAAACCCGGTGAAAGGCTCAGTGACGCCATTGAGCGCTCTCAGGCATTCCAAGACTGGCTGGATGACTACATAAAATCCGATGAAAGAAGGGTTCAAATGGATATGGATGAGTTGATGGATCGGTTTCTCGACGAAGTTCACCTGACATCGTATGATATTAAAAGGGTGCTCGATGGTGAAGAAATCCTGAAGAAAGATGATCCCTCCATGAAAGACCGGGCTACAGGTGACGACGATGCTAATGCGGAAAGACTGCTTGAAAAGGCAGCCGACTACCGGTTTACCGATCTCGAGGAGTTGAGGAAGAGGATGGAAAAAGTGATGGAACAGCAGATGGGGAAGCACAGTGGAGGTAGCCACTGGATAGGTCATAGCGGAATTTCTCCATATGGCCATGGCGGAGCGGCTCTTGGAGGCATTCGGGTGGGTGGCTCGGGAGGCGGGAGAATGGCAAGGCAGGTTTTTGATGACCCCCAGTATTACCCAGTCGATGTTGATGCCAACATCAGTGACGACAACGTCGATGCGTCCCTTGCAAGTTTGAAAGGGATTATAGAACATACCAATGATCTGTATCTCGACATTCCCCTGACCGTAAAAACAGGTGTGAAAGAGGGAGGACTTTTTCTTCCCATCGAATTGGAAAAGACCGAGGACAAGCTTCAGGTTATCCTATTAATTGATAATGGTGGGTATTCCATGGACTATTACATAAGGCCGGTTCAGGCTTTGTTCAAAAAAATGAAGACGCGATTTCAGCATGATCTGGAAACCTATTATTTCCACAATACGATCTACAAGGTGGTTTATGACGATGAGAGACGCAGCAACCCGGTTCCTATTGAGCGAATTTTGAACAAAGACCCAAATTATCGGGTATTTATAATCGGTGATGCCGCCATGGCTCCTTACGAACTCCATGAAGGCAGCCTCATTGCATGGGGTAGATTCACTGAAAAGTTTAAAAAAATTGCATGGCTCAACCCCGTCAGCCAGAAACACTGGTCGATTACCTGGACGACCACACTCCTGAAACGACTTATTCCCATGTATCCGATGACGCCGCGCGGCCTCGAAGAAGCAATTCAATCGATGAATAAAAAGAAGAATTGATGAGACGGTTGCCAGTTTCCAGCACCCATATAAACTACTTCAACTTAAACGAATTAAACGAGTTAAACATACCTTCCTACTATCTCTAGCATTCGTTCACACCGTCGATGGACAATGGGACCAGTATTTTGCCACGTGGGAGGGCAAACCAGGTTCCATTGTGCTAAATATGCAGTGGTACGACCTGGCCCCGGTGAAAGATTTGCCTTATGCCATGATTACATCCATACCCTATCCTGCTGCGTGCAGACAAGATGGATTTCCTGAAACGTCGTTTCACTTAATTCTCGACGAATACAGCGAGGAGATTGTGGCTGCAGTGAGAGAGGTCCCTGGAACAGAAATTGTTGGACACTTTCTCCACAATTGCGAAAAAAGGGACTACTTCTATGGATCAGATACATCCCAAATGAAAATGGCCATTGCCGAATTTAATTCCAAACAAGATATTTTTCGAAAACCAGGGGTGCAGGTCATTCGTGATCCGGAATGGAAAATATACCTGAACTTCTTGTATCCTGATAGCTACATCAGGGAATCCATGGTAAACAAACGCGTCATCGATGAGTTGGCCAACTCTGGTACGAACCTTAAGAAAGCAATGAAGATTACTCATTTGTCGCGATTTGACAACGAGAAGAGAAGAGAACAATTCAGGATATTTCTAATTGAGCAAGGTTTCAGAATAGAATCTGTCCACCGTAAGTCAGATGACTTTTTTATTACCTTTTCCAGGAAAGACACCCCGAACCTCAAAACGATGAATGAGATTACAGTAAGGCTCACATTTGAAAGCGAGAGTCGCGGTGGTGAATACAAAGGTTGGTCCGTAGAAATCAATGATTAAGGATCGATAACCGGGCATTCCACCCCCTTCGATCCCATGGTATGTCTACCCCCAATACCGAACGGGTTGATTTTGATGGCTGCAAAAAAACTTGTCCCATTTAGCGAAGACTTTCCGAAAAGGCTGCAGACATCTTCTGTCCCGATGCTGAGTAATCCCAAACGCAGCCCCAAACCAAAACGCAGAGACCTGAAATGATCCCATACTACCGGAAAGTTAAGCGTAAACCATCGTCTTTCGTAACGTGGAGTAATAGCAACAAAGGGCTTGTGAATAATGGTATGCCTGGTCCTAATAAATGGAGTCACAAACGTGGCACCAATGTGCCAATCTCCTGCAAGATGTTTATCGGCATAAATCCTCAGTTTAGCAGGAAGTACAATTGAAAAGGAATTGGCTTCCAACGAGCTTGTACCGGTGGTTGCATTGGTTTCTGCAATCAATCCACCCAGTGTTCGTTGAGCGGTAAAACCCGGAATGAATAGCACGAGACTATCTGCTATTGATGTTCGATGCATTTGGGCGTTATCTCCAAAACTTACCATGCCAAGATCGAGGAGAGAAATTGATAATGTCAAATTGTCCAAACGCTTTACAACACCAAAATCCAAACCTGCTCCTTTACCCTTTTGTCCAATATTGAAATCGTTGTGATCATAGAATCCTGAGGTAAGTGCCAATTCAGCCTCAGCCCGGATTAACCTAAGTTCATCATTGTTTTGACGAACAAAAGCAAATGAAGGATTGACTTGTCCATACATTCCTTCGTAGCCGATCAAATACTTCAAGGTAGCTCCTACGTGCAAGGATTGATCGTCAAGAAAGAAACGGCTAGCTCCGATACCTACTTCGGCCCACAACATGGCAGCACCCTGGAATGGCTGGATCTCGGTGATCTCACCAAACGGTATGCCATGGAATTGATAATAGCCCAAGTGAGCATCTACCGAAGGGATTCCCGCCTCCATTCGCATGCGTCCGAAAGCTGCAAATGCCCAATCATTGATTTTAAATGTTAGCGACGGACCGATGACATCCATCAGGAGCGATGCGCTTTTAGATCTGTTCGAAGCCTCGAAATCCAATATCACATCTCCATCTGCAAAGGTTTCATCGGCGTAAATTTCGACCACTTCAATCGTTGATTGATTGCGCAGGACATGAATCAAACTGGCAGACCTGAAAAACGCATAGTTCTGGTGTAAGAAAGCATGCGATGAAGCAATATTGACATCCCAGGCAAGCACACTGGCCGTCGACCAAGCGGGATTGGCAATAACACCATGAATGCCACTGTATCTTCCTTCATATAGCAATGCCGCATTCTGTGAACGCAACGTACTGAACAACAAGGTTATCATGAGGAGGACAAGAGCAACCTTAACCTCAATGGGTACTTTTATGTACAACTTTCCCCCTGATTCCGGGATCATTGATTAAGCTGTTGTTAATGTAGAAACGAATCAGCGATTTGATTTTTTTAAAATACTCCAACGATCATTACAACGTCTTGATGGCTTGATGATATTGCATATCGAATCGCGATTAATATGCCCTTGTGGAGAGATAGTCGCTAATTAGCCACTTTGAATACTAAAAAAGTAAAAAAGTTCTGCCGAGCATGCCTTTGCCTGAAACTTGCCGACAGTTTCAATCTGTCGGCAAGTTTAACGGTTTCTCGCTATAAGCAAGATCCGTTGTGCATGCTGTCAATCATTGGCTCAAAATGTCCAATTCTGCCGATTACATGAAGGCATTTTCTGTTGATAAAATGTTCTTATAATCAACTTTCAGCCTTATGCAATCACAATTCCTGCAGCGCATTGATGGCCCTGGAAACAAATACCCTGGCCAAATGTGACCTGTATTCCTCCGAGGCAAAATGATCACCTAATACGTCGACACCTTCCACCGCATATTTTGCAGCGTTGTCGGATCCGTCGTAGTTGGATTCAACCCCTCGCGCCCTGTATGGCGTGTCGGAGACTCCGGTGATCCCAATGCGAATTTCATTGCCTTTCATAACGGCTGCACATCCTACCACCGCAAATCGCGAAGCGCTTTGGTGAAATTTCAGATAAATACTATTTGGTGATTTCCTGAATTTAACAGCGGTGATGATTTCATTATCAGAAAGCGCCGTAGTGTAGATGCCTTGAAAGAATTCTTCGGCATCTATGGATCTCGAACCATTTATTCCACGTACTTCTACCGAAGCCTCACCAGCCAAAACAACCGCCGGATAATCCGAGGCAGGGTCGGCATGAGCAAGAGAACCTCCAATGGTACCCCTGTTTCTCACCTGGACATCCCCAATTACCGAAGCAGCCTTGGCAAGAGCTGGAAAAAGTTTCCCAACTAAATCGGAACGCATTATGTCAGCATGTGTGCAATTTGCTCCGATGGTGAGTGCTTCTCCTTCTTCACGGATTGAATTCATACCGGGTAATGCAGAGATATCGATCAGCAGACCTGGACGATTCAGTCGAAGCTTCATGGCAGGAATGAGGCTGTATCCGCCAGCAAGCAGTTTGGCATCATAGCCGTACTCGTTCAACCAACCTATTGCCTCGTCGATGGTCCTGGCTTTTTTATATTCGAAAGGAGCTGGTATCATATTAAAATTTTTTATAATACAAAAAGATTCAATTTTTCAAGGCTCGCCATACCCTTTCGGGCGTCAACGGCATTTGAAGTCTTTTGACACCATGGGTTGAAATGGCGTCCATCACAGCATTGACAAGTGCAGGCGTTGCGCCAATGGCACCTGCTTCTCCCGCTCCTTTTACTCCCAGAGGATTGTGCGGGCATGGGGTAACCGTCCTGTCAGTTTCAATAAAGGGTACATCATCGGCTCTCGGCATGGCGTAGTCCATGTAAGAGCCAGTGATCATTTGACCGTCGTCATTATAACTGACACCTTCCAACAGTGCCTGGCCAATTCCCTGTACGACGCCTCCGTGAATCTGACCGTCTACGATCATGGGATTGATCACATTTCCTACATCATCACAAGCGACAAACCGCTTTATCTCTATCTTGCCCGTATCTGGATCTACTTCGACAACGCATATGTGTGCACCAAATGGATAGGTGAAATTGGCCGGATCGTAGAAGCTAGAGAAGTCCAATCCCGGTTCAAGGCCTTCAGGATAATCGTGTGGCACATATGCCGTCAAGGCTACATCACCGAATGAAATAGACTTTTCGGTCCCTTTCACGGTGTATTTTCCATCTTTAAATTCCAGGTCTCCAGCTGCGGCCTCCAGTTTATGGGCAGCTATCTTTGCACCTTTGTCAACAATTTTCTCTATACTTTTCACAATGGCACTTCCGCCGACAGCAAGGCTTCGCGAACCATAGGTCCCCATGCCGAAAGCCACCTGCTCGGTGTCACCATGATGTATTTCAACATCTTCAATCGGTATGCCCAATTTATCCGCGACAAACTGGGCAAATGCTGTTTCATGCCCTTGGCCGTGTGAGTGAGCACCCGTATATACGCTCACCTTTCCCGTTGGCTGGACCCTTACCTGTCCTACTTCATACAATCCCGCCCGGGCACCAAGGGATCCCACTACAGCCGAAGGTGCTATTCCACATCCTTCAATGTAGGTTGATAAACCGATTCCAAGTAATTTTCCACTCTTTCGAGCTTCAGCTTGCTGTCGTCTGAAATCTTCATAGCCCACCATTTCTAGTGCTCGCCGCAACGTGCCATGGTAGTTGCCACTATCGTATTGCAGCGCTACTTGGGTCTGATATCCGGGCTGATTGACTCCGTCAAATGGTGGAATGAAGTTCTTGAAACGCAATTCTGCCGGATCCATATTCATTTCCAGGGCCGCTGTATCCATCAAATGTTCCAGGATATAAGTCATCTCTGGCCTTCCTGCGCCGCGATATGCATCGACGGGGTTTGTATTGGTAAAGACTGCCGTGACATCAATATTAATGAGCGGAGTCTTATAACATCCCTGGGCCAGGGTACCATGCAGGTATGTTGGCACACAAGTCGAAAATGTAGAGAGATATGCTCCAAGATTAGCTTCGTTCTTTACCCTCAACGCGACAATGTTTCCTTCCTTGTCAAAACCCATCTCAGCCAGGGTACAATTATCCCTACCATGAGCATCTGTTAAAAAGGCTTCACTGCGATCAGAAGTCCACTTGATGGGTCTGCCAATCTTTTTACTGGCCCAAGTGAGCAATGCCTCCTCGGTGTAGTGGTATATTTTACTTCCGAATCCTCCACCCACATCGTGACTTACAACACGCACCTTATGCTCAGGAATACCGAGCGCAAAAGCGCACATCAACAGTCTTATAAGATGAGGATTCTGCGTACTTGTATACAACGTGTATTTATCTGCATTCACATCATAATCCGCAATGTAGCATCGAGGTTCTATCGCGTTGGGTGCAAGTCTTTGATTCATAAAGTCCAACCTGGTAATGTGGTGAGCAGAAGCCATTGCGTTATCCACTTCTTCCTTGGGGTTTCCTATTTCCCAATCGTATACCATATTCCTCGGAGCATCCTCATGCACCAATGGCGCCCCTTCCTTGATGGCATCCCTTGCATTGGTTACTACAGGTAATTCCTCATACTCCACATTTACGAGTTCTGCCGCATCCCTGGCCTGCTGTAAAGAATCGGCTATGACAATGGCCACATTCTCTCCTACGTGCAAAACTTTTCCCACAGCCAGCAGCGGGTGAGGAGGCTCTTTCATTGTTTCGCCGTTTTTGAAGTCCACCTGCCAGCCACATGGCACACTGAACTGACCACACTCGTCATTGCCAGTGTAGACGGCAATAACACCCGGAGAACGGACCGCTTCTGAAGTGTCAATTGCGACAATCCTGGCATGAGCATAGGGACTCCGCGCGAAAGCGGCATAAGTCATTCCGGGCAATTTGAGGTCGTCGGTATATTTCCCTTTTCCCGTCAGGAAACGGTTGTCTTCCCGCCTCTTTACGGGTTGTCCGATGTATTGATTTGCCATATCTTCTATTTTAGTGATTGAGCAGCATGCTGAATCGATTTGACAATATTGTGGTACCCTGTACAGCGACAGAAATTACCTTCCAGCCCGTGGCGGATCTCGGATTCTGAAGGATTGGGGTTGTTGGAAAGGATATCTGCAGCAGTCATTACCATTCCAGGTGTGCAAAACCCGCATTGAAGGCCGTGATGTTCTTTAAAAGCTTCTTGTATCGGGTGAAGATTTCCATTTTCTGCCATCCCTTCAATGGTTTTAACTGCCTGCCCATTTACCTGGGCCGCCAGGATCGAACAAGACTTAACTGCCTTGCCGTCCACAAGAACGGTACAGGCTCCGCAGCTTACCGTATCGCATCCTATATGTGTACCGGTCAGCGAGAGCTCTTCGCGTAGAAACTCAGCAAGCATCATCATGGGTGGTACATCCCTGGAATATTCCTTGCCGTTTACCTGAATAGAGACTTCCATATTTCGACTATTTTATTCATTATTCTTTTTACCAAACCCGCATCTTCAGCCCGACTGGGTTGCCCGAGTGACTCGGCCGACTTGCGCTCAGCAATGATATGATCCAATTCCTGAAAAACCTGCCGGCTCATGGTTTTGACTACTCCACCAAGTATGCGTTGTCCCATGGAGGCCAGCCTGCCTGATACCTTTGCTGTGCCGTCATAGGAAATGAGCGTTCTTTCATTTTCTGCAGGGGAAAGTCTCATGAGTATGCTCGCCTCAGCATTGCCCATTTTGCTCTTTTGATTGAGATGAAGCTTCATTTTCTCGTTACGCACCTTTTCACTGATTGCCATCTCTCCCTCGAAGCTACCTCGTACTGGTCCAACGGAAATTTCAGACACAGCCTTGTACCGATCGGGGCCAATCCTCTCAATGCGTGAAACTCCTGGAGCTATGCGTGCCAGGACATCGGGATCTTCCAATAAAGGCCAGACTTGAGAAACTGACGAATCAAGCGTGTGCGTTCCTTTGATGGTCATGCAGAACTAGGGTTTGGTCCGTGATCCTTACAATTTAGCGATTATCGCAAGATCGACATAATTATCACAGGGCTTTCATAGCCTTTCGCAAGCTTTCGAGATTGTGAACAGGAGCAAATACATCGATATATGGAAGTGCCTCTACCATACCCATCGTGTCTGGCTCATATGACGGATTGCCAGCGAGAGGGTTCAACCAGATGACCTTACGCGATGATTTGTTGATCCGTCGCATAGCATCACCAAGAAGTCCCGGACTTCCCGTATCCCATCCGTCACTGAGTATCAGGACAGTCGTCTTTCGATTCAACATTGAGTATCCGTTCTCATCGATAAAGTTTTGGAGGCAGTTACCAATTCTTGTGCCACCTGACCATTGGGGAATGCGCTGACCGATAATCTCAAAAGCCCGATTAAAATTATGGTGCGCCAATATTGCTGTGATGTCAAACAATGCCGTACTGAAAACAAACGTGTGAATTCGATCGTAGCCCGTTTGAAAAGCATAAAGCATTTGAATGAAGAACCTCGAATAAAGGTCCATTGACCTGCTTACATCGCAAAGCAAAACGATCCTCATTTTTTTCGGCTTGCGCTCAGAATAGATCCAACGCCCTACTTCACTGCCCCTCCTGAAATTACTCCGCATGGTCATTCGGATATCCAACCTTCTTCGTTTCACCGATCTTTTGTTTAAACGGCTCTTCCGGTGCTTGAGTCTCCTGGCAAGGGTTTCTAGCAAGCGAAGTATATAGGTGACCTCATCGGGTGTCATCATGCTAAAATCCTTGTAAACCAGGGACTCAATAGGGTCGTATGACCCCATCACGGACTCCTCCTGTGCAGGACGGTTGAACAGCCAATCCTTCAATGCTTCCAGTGATCGCTGACGAGACGGTTTTTTCTGCGTACTGCGATGGTACTGCTTTTTTACCTTGTCGTTGTAGGCTCTTTTCAATTCGTACAGAAACTCCCGGTACAAACCTTCAAACTCAGCATACTGCCAGGGATTATTTGCATAAATGGTGCGCAATACCATAAAATAAGAACGGGCTGAACGAATACCTATCGCCTGCAAACCCTTCAAGGCATCAGCTTCATCAAGCAATGACAATGTGTAGCCACGGCTTCGCAGAAAACGACTAAATAGAACCAAATGACCGCTTATAGAAGTCTGGCGAATGATGTCTTGTGGGTATTCCGCATCCATGATCAAGATATGCTCATCCAATTTTAGACTTGATTCCTGTCTTTTCGAGCAATTCGGACAAAGAGTCTGTCGCCCTTCTAACATCTTGCCAATCCTTGAGGACAACGCCGAGAGTGTTTTCAATGAGTGACCTGTCGAGATGGTCGATATGCAATTCTGCAAGCGCCCTGCCCCAATCAATGGACTCGGCGACGCCAGGTGTCTTTTCCAACCTCATTTGCCTGATCTCATGCATGAAAGCAGCAATTTCAGCCGCCAAAGCAGTGTCGATTTCCGGCACTTTCCTTCGAAGAATCTGAATTTCTTTTTCTAAAGAAGGGTAGTCGATCCAAAGGTACAGGCATCGTCTCCTCAGCGCTTCAGATAATTCTCTGGTCCTGTTGCCCGTGAGCAATACATAAGGGATGTTCCTGGCCTTTATGGTGCCAACTTCAGGAATGGAGATCTGCCAATCGGATAACAGCTCCAGCAGAAAACTTTCAAACTCCTCGTCTGCCCTGTCAATTTCATCAATCAAAAGTACCGGGCTCTTTTCCTTGGAAATGGCTTCCAGGAGAGGCCTTTTCAAAAGAAACTTTTCAGAAAAGATTTCGTCTTCCAAGGCTTCTCTAGAAGCCCCTTCCCTCTCCATTATTTTGAGATACAGTAGCTGGCGCTGGTAGTTCCATTCATACAATGCATGACCTGCATCAAGACCTTCATAACATTGTAGCCTGATCAATTCTGCAGACAAGCCCTCAGATAGAACTTTGGCAATCTCGGTCTTTCCAACACCTGCAGGTCCCTCGATTAATAGCGGTTTTGACAACCTTATCGACAGGAAAACAGACATGACTATGGCATCATCCGGAATATAATCGTGCGAAGTCAGTATCTTCCTTATGTCTTCTATACTCATGAACAATCTTTGATCCCCAAAAGATACAAAGATCGGCAATCTGCCCTTCACCAAACCTCTATACCTTTCCGGGTTGTGATAAGTTTATCACGACGATTCCATTTTTTTGAGCCAGATACGTGAGGGAATTTTTATTAATTTGGAAGTATGTCTTCATGGCTCAATGATAACCGAAGATCAACCGCAGGCACAACCTTTCTTGTCCTTCTTCTCATTGCTATGGTATACAGCCCGGTCCTCTCGCAAGGTCACCCCGGCATGATCGTTGTTCTATCGGGCCAGGTGTTGGAAATGGAAGCTCAGGAACCTATACCGCAATTTCCTCTCCATATCGACCAGGTACGTCCTTTTACTACCGATAATCACGGTTTCTTCAAGGTCCCCGTACCCTACGCATCCGGTGTGGTGCGCGTTCAACTTCGTCATCCGCGATACGAAATTTTATCACCTCCTGAGGGTTCGAAAATCCTCAGTGCCAGCTTGAAGCCCAACTCAACGGTCAACCTGGAAATTTGGGTCCTCGGTGCAGACGCTTCTGACGAACTTAAAAATCAACTCTTTGAAGCCCGGGAAGAAATAGCCAGGCTTAAAAAAAATAACGAAATTACCGGACGACAGGTAGAACACCTGAATCGTACCCTGCTCGACTCGATACGCGTTTTTCATCACGAACGAAAAAGATTTCGCACCGCAGTGGACTCACTCGAAAATCAGCTTAGCGAGAAGGTGCAGCGCGAACAACAACTTACCGGACAACTGTCAATGCTTAAAGAACAAATCGCTACCCTTGAAGCTTCCAACCGCTCACTGATCACTCGACTGGCTTCAGCGTTGGAGGAGCGATACCTCAGGCAAAAGATATTGCACGATGAGATTACGCAATCCCTGCTCAATTACGAGAGCAGACTCAAAGATCTGAGAGATCAATTGAAAAAGGTAGGATTTGTATTTAGGAGTTCCCAAGCGGGAAAATACTTTGCTGAGACAATCGAAAATTACAGCGAAAGCAGAAATGAAATCAATAATACCCGTGAAACCCACAGCGAGGCTATCCAACATTATTGGGAAATACCATCATTGCAAGAAGCATACAATCGACTTGTACAATTAATCTTGAGGGATATCCACGATGAAGAGATTCTCCCACTCAACGATTCCGTACTTTTATCCATCCAGGAAGCTTCCGTCGGCAAGCGGGTCAAAGTGAAAAAAACAGAAAAGACAGCCAACGAAACCGTCGAAAGACTCGATGTAAAAATCGAATTGCTGGAGGACCAGATGAAACAATTCTTGAACCATCTGAAAGAATATTAACCAAAAAATATGAAGAAAAGAAAATTTGTTTCGTGCATCATCATGTTCACTGTATTGCTCTCTTGCAATCCAGAATGCGACAATGTTCTGAATATTTCAGTGGACTCGTTCGTCAAACAACAAAATCAGGAAATGCTGGTGACAGCAGATGATCCCAGCACCCTTCAAAGCAGTGAAATCCAGTTTGTTACAGGTTCCAACCAGTCTGTAGCCAAGTCAAAATTTATGCCCGGTTTGGGATTGATCGTCACCGTGCCCGAAAACGTGGAAGGAGACAACGTCCAACTCGTCATCAACGATCCCGACTGTGGGACCGCGGTACTCAGCAGCGGGATTACCGTCGGAAATGAGGCTTTCTTTCTCGACAACCCTGCCTTCATTCCTCCGGCACCTTTTGAATTTGTTATCCCTGCCCCGCCGGTGGCATTTCCGCCGTTGGTACAGAATGCATGGATCAGTCCGCAGAACAACGATTATTGCGTCTGGTTTCAATTTGTGCCTGCCAGGAAACCCGATGGGGAAATAGACAGCGTCCAGATAAATGGGGTCAATGTAACTTACAAAGAGACCATCAGCATCGATCCAGCACGGAGTTTCGAACTGAGTGTAAGAGAATTGCTTTGTGAAAATGGAGCTCCTCCCGGCACACCAGAATTCTGTACAGCACCCGTCCAAAGACTCTACCACTGCAACCCGGTAAGCGGCATCGTTGATCGCGAAAATAATATCGTCCATTTTTGGATAGACAGAACGGATGTCAACGGACAAAACTTAGGCATCGAAGAATTCGTAGGTGAATTTATCAATATCCAGGAAGCTGGGTATGATGTGGAAAGTGTGCCCAGTTGTAGCTCTGCCATTTTTGAACCCACCAAAACCTACTTGATGCTTGTCACTTCACAGACGTCGGGCAGACAGCTATTGCTTTACCAGCAAGGATTTAAATGATTAAAAATCCGTCGGGGTCAAATTCCGGACGCGAAAGTCGAGAGACGGACGTTGAACTGGTCGGCGTTCTACCAAAAATGAAAAACTTAAAAGGAGACCTATATCAGCAATCTTAAGACTAAAGCCGATGAAGTGAAACTTCTCCTGTTATAGGTAACATTGGGCACATAGCTTTCAAACAGAATCGGATAACCTTGTTGCAGGCTTATGCTAAAAGCTCTTCCAAATTGAAACTGCAATACCATGTTGGCCAATACCGCATGTGACCTTTGCAGAAGTCGACTACTTTTCGCTGATTTTTGAAAAACCCCCGAATACGACATGCCCGGCACAACAAACAATTGATTGTTCCAGATATTAAATGCCAAAAATCCTGCAAACGACAGATTGTGCAATCCAGGCATTTCGGTGTTGGTTTCTTCGACGCTCCGGGGTAGTGAAAAACTCCACCCGCCTTGTAATAGATACGATGTCCAATACCCCATCCTCTTGTAAAATGTAGAGATCATATTGATCTGTATCCGGTCAGCACTGAGCTGGCGTCTCAGCTCATCTCCATTAGCCATGGGAATGCGCGCTCCCCCCTGTAATGTAAGTTCGGGCAGTGAAGCAAAAGGTTGAACCCTCGCCCTAATTCCCAGATATGACAATCCCGACTGATTGATGGCATCACCATTGAATATTTCAAATGGCGAGGTGCGCGCTGCATCGTCCCATCGCTGACGGGCATAGGTTGCATCTATCCCGAGATCCCACCGACGGTCCACGGAAAAACCGTAAAAAACCGATGTAGTATTCTGAAACTGGCTCAGGCGGTAAATGTTGGAAAAAGCTCCGCCTGAAAGATCGAGGATACGAAGCTGGTTCCAATACGAAACGAGCTGAGAACTGTTGTATACCTCCAACCCGCCAGACTCTAGGATGATTGGAGAAACTCCTGCCAGAACAAAGGCCGTTTCATCTTCTTCTTGCCCGGAAACAAAGGTAGCAGCGAAGAAAGATAGGACTACGGCTACAAAAAGCCTGCAAATGGATGTTGAATACAGTGATTTCATAAGTATCGAATCAATGAAAAATTACAAAATATTACCTACATCGCCAACTGTCTGTCAGTACCTTGTCCCGATCCATCGAAACTTTGTTGTATCCGGGGCCGATGTGTAATAACCCCGAAAGGAGGTGTTGTCTGCAGAAAGCACGAGAGAAAATATTCCGTTTTGCTCCAGCTGGTCAGACCGCCATCTGCCGTGAAGCGTCTGTTGGTCATCTGATTGCACAATATTGTAGAGTCTATGGGTTAACTCCATGTCCACTTCTTCGTAAATATGCGTTGAACGACCGGTAAGAATGCCGAGAGAGTCGGTGAGTTGTACGGTCCCGTTGAGATAGCTACCCTCTGATGACTCAACTTGTTGACGCCAGCTGCCTGTCCACGGGTTCTGTTCTGTTACAACAGCATGGTCAGGGTTGGCAAATCGAATCGACAGGTACACTAAGAAGGCAATTACTGCGAGCAAGGGAGTCGCCACCTTCCACCAGGCTAATCTTTTTTCCTTGAGCTTGCCGGTGACCTCTCCTTTTTTCGGTACGGCAAGTTGATCATTGGTTAAAGCATATACATCCAGTTCTTTGTTGACATTTTTGAATAAAAATTTACCGATATGCCGTACCTGGAATTGAGACTTGTTATGAACCTGGTCGTAGACGCTCCCAGAGAAGAGAATAGACCCAGGAACAGCTATTGATTCTATTCGAGAGGCAATATTGATACTATCACCGAAAGCATTGCCTTCCCTGATGATGACTTCGCCGTCATTGAGTCCGATGCGCACGGGCAGGCTTGGCTTATTGCGAAAGGTGCTTTGGAGCGCCAGGGCACATTCCAGCGCCCCTACTGCACTGTCAAACAGTGCAAGAACACCATCCCCATAGAATTGGACGATGCGCCCGGTATGCGCGGGCACCTCTGATTCGAGTGCATCCTTGAAACGGTTGAGAAAAAATACAGCCTTGGCTTCATCTTCCTGCATAAGCGCCGTATAACCGGCGATATCAGCAAACAACACGACAGCAAGCTTTCTTTTTTCCTGGGGCACCCGTTCAGTTTTATGACAGCTTAAATATAGAACGCTTCTCGTAAGAGTCATTATTAAGAAGCAAGTTTACAGATTTGGGAGATGCGAATAGTAACCGTATCGTTCCCGTAAAAAGTCATCTCCTGTAAAAGTTGCGTAAATGTTCACGATCGGTGCGTATTTTCGTGGTCCATAATTAACCCTTTAGTCATGAGATCTACATTAATACTTCTTATCGCATTCATCTTTATACAACCAACTGTAACAGGTCAGGACAAAGATTCCCTCATCAACGAACAGCTGGTCACGGGCATGAAAATGAGGAACATCGGCCCGGCCATGACCTCCGGCAGAATCGCCGATATTGCCATTCACCCCGACAATCAGAACGTAATGTTCGTGGCAGCCGGATCTGGCAATTTGTGGAAAACGGAAAATGCAGGTACGACATGGACCCCGGTATTTGAAAATTACGGATCGTATTCCCTGGGGTGCATAACCTTCGATCCTGCTAATCCGCACATAGTTTGGCTTGGCACCGGTGAGAATGTTGGTGGAAGGCATGTGGGTATTGGCGATGGTATTTACAAGAGTGTCGATGGAGGGAAAACATGGAAGAATGTGGGGCTTAAAAGCTCAGAACACATTTCACGAATCGTCGTCCACCCATCCAATTCCGATGTGGTCTGGGTGGCTGCCCAAGGGCCGCTTTGGAGCCCAGGAGGCGAAAGAGGGATTTACATGACCACGGATGGAGGGAAAACCTGGGAGCATACCCTGGGCGATGACCAATGGGTAGGGGCCACCGATATTGTTATAGATCCACGCGATCCGGACAGGCTTTATGCCGCTACCTGGCAGCGACACCGGACAGTAGCGGCGTATATGGGTGGAGGTCCTGGGACCGCACTATACAGAAGCATTGATGGCGGAAAGACCTGGGAAAAATTAACAAGCGGCCTGCCCCAGGGGAATTTGGGAAAAATCGGTTTAGCCATATCTCCTTTCAACCCCGACCGTATATATGCCGCTATTGAAACCATTCGTACCAAAGGCGGTCTCTACATGTCCTCCGACCGGGGAAGTTCATGGACCAAACAGTCCGATATGGTTTCAGGTGGTACCGGCCCTCATTACTACCAGGAACTGTATGCAGATCCTCATCATGAAGGAAGACTCTACCTTATGAACAATATTGTGTTGATCTCGGATGACCATGGCAAGACATACCGGTCCATGAATGAAGACAAGAAACACGTAGATACCCATGCCATGGCCTTCAGGAAATCTGACCCGGACTACGTAGTCATGGGTACAGACGGAGGAATCTATGAATCTTTTGACCAAACTAAAACGTGGCGATTCGTGCGCAACCTTCCTTTGGTTCAATACTACAAAGTGGCGGTGGATGATGCGGAGCCATTCTACAACGTCTACGGAGGCACACAGGACAATGGTTCGCATGGCGGACCCTCCCGTACCAACAAATCTTCGGGAATACACAACGACGACTGGCGGGTGGTACTCGGGGCCGATGGCCATCAGTCTGCAACAGAACCCGGCAATCCGAACATAACGTATGGTGAATTCCAGCAGGGCTGGTTATTCAGGATTGATCATACCACAGGAGAAAGTACCTTCATCCAACCACAGGCAGGAGAAGGTGACCCGAATGAACGATTCAATTGGGATGCACCAATCCTGGTGAGTCCACACGATCCAAAACGTCTTTACTTTGCTTCTTATAGGGTCTGGCGCTCGAACAACAGGGGAGACGACTGGACGGCGGTCTCTGGCGACCTTACCCGCAATGAAGAACGCCTGGCGCTTCCCATCATGGGAAAAGAACAGAGTTGGGATAATGCCTGGGATGTCGGTGCCATGTCCAATTACAATACGATCACATCCCTTGCAGAGTCGCCCTTACAGGAAGGACTGTTGTACGCAGGTACAGATGATGGCATCATCCAGGTATCCGAGGATGGAGGAGCCCAGTGGAGAAAGCTGGAGGTTCAATCCATTAAAGGCATTCCCGAAAGAGCTTTCGTCAATGATATAAGAGCAGATTTGTTCGATGCCAACATCGTTTACTGTGCCCTTGACAACCACAAAGCCGGCGACTACAAACCTTACCTCGTCAGGAGCAGAGACAAGGGGAGAACATGGGAGTCCATGACGGGCAACCTGCCTGATAAACTGCTTGTATGGCGCATCGTGCAGGATCATGTCAAACCGGACTTGTTTTTCCTTGCTACAGAATACGGATTATACTTTACCATAGACAGTGGTAAACGCTGGGTAAAACTGAAAGGAGGAACACCGACGATTTCCTTCCGTGACGTCACCATTCAGCGAAGAGAAAACGACGTAGTAGGGGCTTCATTCGGCCGTGGATTTTACGTCCTGGACGATTACAGCGCCCTCCGCGATATCCACACGGAAATGCTGGACCAGGAAGCCGTACTTTTCGACACGCGAAAGGCTCACTGGTACGCGCCCATTGATGAATTATACGGACAGGGCCACGCAGAATACGCCGCAGAAAATCCGCCTTATGGTGCCACATTCACTTACTACCTGAAGGACCAACTAAAATCGTTACAGGACCTTCGAAAAGGACGGGAAAAGGAACTCAGTAAGAAAGACAATGCCATACCCTTCCCGGGATGGGAATCCCTTGAAGCAGAAACTCGCCAGGAAAGTCCTGCCATTTATCTTACCATTCGTGACGCCAATGGCGACCTGGTAAAACAGATCAAAGGCAAAAATGCAAAAGGTATTCAAAGGGTTTCGTGGGATCTTTCGCTGGCTTCAAAGGATATTGTCCGCTTAGAGGCTCCACGGGGCAGTGGCAACTGGTTTGGTGGCGGTATCAAGGCAGTGCCCGGAACTTATACCGTTACCCTATCCAAACTTGTCGACGGAGCGTGGACCGACCTGGCCGGACCAAAATCTTTTGAAGTCGTACCATTAAAAGAGCCAAGTATCAAAGGTGCCACGCATGACGAAATTGTTGCTTTCCAGCAGCGATTCGATCAGTTCAGGCAGCAGCTTTCCACCCTGAATATGAGTCTGTCAAAAGGAATGCAAAGAGTAGACGCCATGATGAGAGCCCTTTCGAATGCAGACAGACCGGAAGCAGGGCTGGTCAAAGCTATTTACGATGCCAATACTGGTCTTCAATCTATAGATATAGAAGTGAATGGACTGAAAAGCAAGGGTGAGGTAGGAGAACGGGATAATCCTGCACCGGGAGATGGGATGTTCATTGGGTTTATGGCTTTGAATGGCACCTACGGGCCAACGGGCACGCACAAAAAGGCCTTGGAAAGAAGCGAAAAACATCTTGCTACGGTTTTAGCTCGACTGAAGCCTATCGTAGAAGAAGTTATTCCTTCCCTTGAAGACCGGTTGTCAGCTGCAGGAGCACCACCGATCGAAGGCAGTTCAGGAAGAAATTGAGGCTTATCCGGCACCAGATAAATCGCCTTGATTGGTTTGGACAGGTGAAAAGGGAAAACTCCATGAATCTTGGAATTCCCTTAAGGAAGCTATAATCAGTATTCGCCCAAGAGCGGGTACTGCAATCAGTAAAACCGGACGCGTGAGATATTCAATGGAACATCAAGAACATCACTTTCATGCTATTCAAAAAGCAACAGCTCGAAAATATTGCCGGTGGTAAAATAACGCTGGCTTTCAGAAAATGTAAGCGACCGACTGTAAAAACAGGCGGCACATTGCGTACACCGGTTGGCGTACTCGATATTCTGGATGTGAGGTGCATTGATTCTGGTGAGGTGACTGTTGGTGAGCTGGTAAAGGCCGGTATGAAAGATTTCAGTGAATTGCATGCACTATGTAGTCGATATCCATCGGGTAAGCTGTACAGGATTGAATTCCGTTACCAAGGGGAAGATCCGAGGTTGTCACTCAGGGAATCCGTCTACTGGGAGCCAGGCGAAAAAGAAGCGCTACAACAAAAATTGTCGCGATTCGACGAATTCAGCAGACATGGTCCATGGACAGGTATCGTTTTAAACTGGATCCTTTCCAATCCGGGCAAAAGAGCAGCAGAGATGGCCGATGATTTAGGATTGGAGAAAGAATGGCTAAAATCCAATGTCCGCAAGTTGAAAAATCTCGGTTTGACCATTAGCCTGGGTATAGGGTATGAGCTTTCTCCAAGAGGTAAGTCCTTTCTCGAAAGAGTTGGCGGATGATGATTATCGTCGATTCAATTCGAATGGACACTACTTTTCAGGATGAAGAGCGCATTGGTATTTTAAGTCAGAATAGTTAGCTCGATGAAATCGACCTTTCCCAGTGTTCTTTTGTACACGATAGCGTTGACGGCAATGGCCCTCTTCTTTATAAGCCATGTCGCAAGCCAATCAGTTTTTGAAGGACTCGCCCTGATTGTAGCTCTGATTGCGACTGCTTTGGCGGTGTCTTTAAACCCAAGGACACGAGACCTGACCTTTACGGTTTCTATAGTAGCTGCCGTAGCGGCATCATTGTACTATCCAGGACTATTCCTGCAATGGGGATCTTTCCCGACAAGTAAATTGATTGTACCACTTCTGATGATTATCATGTTTGGTATGGGCACAGCTATGAGCCTTTCCGATTTCATAGGTGTCATCAAGATGCCTAAAGGCGTAATTATAGGTATACTCTGTCAATTTACCATAATGCCAGTTATCGGTTATACATTGGCGAGCCTTTCAGAGCTGCCTCCGGCCATTGCTGCAGGTGTCATATTGGTCGGCTGTTCACCAAGCGGCCTGGCTTCGAACGTGATGACATATATTTCGGGTAGTAATCTGGCCTTGTCGCTGACCCTGACTGCAGTAGCCACATTATTGGCGCCTGTTATGACGCCATTCCTTATGCGGTTATTAGCCGACCAGTACGTGCCGATTGATTTCCTTGCCATGCTTTGGTCAATAGTGAAAATTGTCATCATACCCGTGGCAGCCGGACTCGTTTTCAACCATTTCGCACACGGCAAAATCAAGTGGCTTGACAGGTCTATGCCTCGTTTGTCAATGTTGGGTATTGCAGTGATCATCACGATTATAACGGCTTCCGGGCGAGACGCCCTGCTCGACATCGGGCTCATACTTATTGGCGTGGTTATTATCCACAACCTCACGGGGTACCTGCTTGGCTACGCGGTAGGAAAAATAGCAGGACTGGATACGACCTCTGCCCGTGCCGTGGCTTTTGAGGTAGGAATGCAAAATGCAGGACTAGCTTCTGGTATAGCCCTCGAAATGGGCCGCGTCGCCACGATGGGTCTAGCCCCGGCCATTTTTGGTCCTTTTATGAACATATCAGGCTCCTCTCTGGCCAGCTGGTGGAAAGGCCGGCCTCCCAACGAAAAAATGGTAGATCAATGAACAACTCGTGAAAACTGATCTGGTATTTCTGGAGATAAAAGATAATATCTTCTTGTGATGAAGCCCGTCATCAAAATAGCGATTCTGTTCATTTTGATCGTATTGTCTGCCATCGCCGTTTTTATATACAGGGTAACTTACGGCATCCCCGATTTCGACAGAAAACCTATAACAATTGAAGAGCCATTATCCAGTTTCAACGTGCTGGTCTATTCCAAAACCAACGGTTTTGTTCACAAAAAGGCCATCGGAGCGGCCGAATCAGTTCTTGATTCAATAGCCCGATCGAACGGCTGGGGGATCGTCACAACCAGGAGTGCAGGTGTTTTCAATCCTGAACAACTCGCCCTTTTCGACCTGGTCATCTGGAACAACGTCACTGGGAGAACACTCACCCACGAGCAACGCCGCAACTTTAAAAATTACATTTTGAAAGGAGGGGGATTCATAGGTTTGCATGGTGCAGGAGACTTTTCTCACCACTGGGATTGGTACGAGGACAGCCTGATAGGCGCCAGGTTTTCACACCATACGATGAATCCCCAGATACAATTGGGCACCATTACCCTGGAATGCGAGGACACATCCAATGACTGCGGAACGCTGCCCACT
>JBFKOL010000022.1:0-24909 GCA_041628815.1 Saprospiraceae bacterium
CTCTTGTGTGATTTATAAACGTATTAGGATTAAGGCTTTCAAGGGTCTTGTTGAAATCAAATACGATATTTTCTTTGACCAGATTCACTTTATGCAGCCTCCACCGTACAGCCAATTTGTAAAGAAGAGACTCGATGCCTTTGGTAGTTCCATGGTCTATAGCCTCTGCCGCCAAATGAATGGATTTTAAATAATCACGATTATCCCTTGCCAATCTTGCCTCACGCCAATAACTCAATGACAACTGCTCATCCACTTTCCACGATTGAAATAATGCCGTAAAGGCCGCCCACGTCGCAAAAATGGTCAGGCCGGAAAGGATGACGCCGGCAACGATGTACCTGTTTCGTTTCCTGATCGCCTGCCGTCGCGATGCCTTGTATCCTTCATCCACGAAAGCCTTTTCCACCTTGCCCAGCGACAATTCAGCGGCTACCTCATGCGCGCGCTGTACCTTGCCACCTGTCCACAGGTCGTCCTCCTGTCGGCCATTTTCCTCCCACACCTTGGCATCGCGCTCGACCTGCTGGAGAAAGAGCAGCTCGGAACGCTGGTCGTCGAGCCATCGCTTCAAAGGCGGCCAGGAGCGGAAGAGCGATTCGTGGGATACCTCTACGATCTTGTCGTCGCCGTCGGCATAGGTAAACAGGAGACGGCGGTCCACGAACTTCATGAGCAGGTCCTCGATAGAGGCCAAATCGGGGTGCGAGAGCGAGGCTGGTTTACGTGCATAGGTGCCATCCTCCGAGAGCCGCGCCATCTGGAGGAAAGCGCGGCGCAGCGCATCGGCTTTGCCGTCCTTGCGCGCCACTTTGAGCAGAACATCGGCCTCCGAACTGATGGCGCCCTGCAGGCCGCCGAGCTGTTCATATTCTCGGATTTCTAGCAGCCCATCGTCACGGAAATCGCGCCACATCTTCCAGAGCGTAAAAGAGAGCAGTGGCAGCGCATCGCTGGTACCGGTATCTGCCATGAGGCGGTCGGCAAGGCCGTCTTCGAGAGTCAAAGCGCCGAGTTCGGCCGGTTTTTCGATGATCTCGCGGAGGTATTCGTGACGCATCGGTCCCAGCGAAAGGCTCTCGAAATCAATGCCACGCAAAGCGGTATTGCGCTGGAAAGCACCGAGGTAGTCCGACCGCATCGAACCGAGGACCATCGGTGCATCGGCACCAGCTTCGAGGCTAGCGCTTAGAAGCTGCAGGAATCGTTGCGAAGGGCTGTCTTCTTCCTGCCCCAGCATTTCCTCGAACTGATCGATCACGATCAGGACGCGGGCATGGCGCTGGTCTTTGGATAGTCTTCGCAACTGGTCGCAGAGGGCATTGAGGGAGGTGACCGTACCGGCACTTTGCTGTAATGTGAGTTCCGGGACTGCGCCACAGATCCTGCGCAGGTCTTCTACCGACCATTCGAGGAAGTGATCCAGCCTTCCGCCAGCCCCGTCCGGCGGGTTTTGACGCAACTCTTCGATCTGGTCGAGGAGTTTTCTCAACCGCTTATCGGGTGCCTGGCCGGTTTCTGGTGTATCATCGCCGGAAGTCTTTTCAACTGTCCGTATATTCTGCTCTTTGGAGAGTTCGGCAGCCAGGTAGGCGGCCGTAAACGACTTTGCCTTTTCTGCAGGTAAGGATTGGCGAAAGGCCTTCTCCAGCGATATGGCCAGTTCGCGAAACGGATCTCTTCCCGGCCGGAAAGGATCGACGATGATCCATTGGTCGCGCATCCGCCTCAGGCGTGGCAGGATCCCAGCCATGACGAGCGATGACTTGCCGCTGCCGGAGGCTCCTACGACCATGACGAGGTTGGGCGCACCGCGCGAGACGGTTTCCACACCGGTCCGTATTTCGTCATTGCGCCCGAAGAAAACCGCCGCATCTTTTTCCTTGTAAGAGGCGAGTCCCAGGTAGGGTGGCTGCGACGGGTCCCAGTCTCCCCTGACACCCAGGAGCTGCAGATCCTTTAATCCGTTCCACAAGCGCCTGTATCCGTCTTCCGGGTCGGCGGCCATCTTGATGATTTGCCGGTCGGAGAGTATGGACGGTAGGGATGAGGTGCGGACCGACTCGTCGAAGATCAGCGAGATGATGTGTTTGCCCTCCATGCGCGCCAGCGCGACTTCCGCAAAACACCATTTAGAGGCGAGGTAGTCCGCACTGATGATGGCGATCACCCCCTGGCAGGCACGCAACTTGCGGTACAGCGTCTGTTCCCAGCTCTGGCCGGCCTGGATGCCTCGTTCGGGGTCGAAATCCAGGAAGATGGAATGATGATCCTTTTGAGCCAGCCGTTGCCGTACTTCTTTGGCGAAATCATTGTCGCGGCTGCTGTGGCTGATGAAGAGGGTACTCATTGATTGAAATGAACCTATAAAATAGTAAGAATAAGGAATGAATGATGAATGATGAATTCATAATTTGACCTCCTCCCTTTATTTCATGCCAAAGAATCTAAACTAAAACTTATGGGTTTCTTACGATATATTATAGTATCTTCGCGATCATCTTTCAGTTACATACTTTCCGTTAGATTTCCTATTATCTCTTTTTTCGTTAATAAGAATTTTCCAGAAAATTTATTGTAGTTCAAGGAGCCATATGCCTATTTGGCATATGAGATTCAATCTATTCACTGTGAATAGAAATTACTTATTTATTTAAATATTTTATATGAACATTTTTGTTGCCAAGCTCGATTTTAATACACAAAGTGATGATTTGAATGATGCTTTCACGCGGTATGGCACCGTAACTTCTGCTAAAGTGATAATGGATAAAATGACCGGACGATCCAAAGGATTCGGATTTGTAGAAATGGCCAACGACAACGAAGCATTAGAAGCCATTCAAGCCTTGAACAATTCGGAGCTCCAGAGAAGGACAATCATTGTAAAAAAGGCTGAACCCAGAAAGGAACGTACATTCAACAAATGGTAAAATCAAAACACTTCTAGATTAATAAAACAAGTGGTTTTCAAAGATGCAATTCTTTGAAAACTACTTGTACTTAACACAACTTGGAAGGCCGATGGTCATAAATTTTCAGAGTATTGCTATCTGCCCTTCACCATAATGTTTACTCTGCAGTCCTGACATGTTGTCCCAATATATAGATCAGGGTTTTTTGAAATATCTGAACATAACACCAACAACATGATTCATTGCTAATAATTAATAGAAAAGAGACAGAGTCAATTGATCGAATGATCAAGAGATATAAAAGAAAACATCGAGATGTAAGACAGTTGTCCGAAATGAAACGACGCAAGAATTTCGTAAAAAAATCCGTTCAAAGGAGAAACGAGATTTTGAATGCGAAATATCGTCAAGAAAAGCATGGCAAGTGATGGACAACCGAAATAAGCCAAAGCTTTTGAACAGGTCCCAAAATCAGAGCAGTCTAACCATTTCTTTACTTTGGGCAACTCACTCCAGCTGCCTTTGATGATGTCTGTACTTTTTAATAACAAGGCGGATAACTGGCTTCAGGCAATGGCCCATATGAACAAAGTCAGGGCATTCGCCATAAAAACTTCAGGACCGATTCCCCAGAATAGTGAATAAGTTGTTGGAATAGGGCATAACTCATCATTTTTTGCGCTTTTCCTTATATGTACATTTCATCTATACCCGCATTTCGCTTGGTATGGTTCAAAAAGAAGGGATAACGGTCAATGATTCTGTTCTGCCCATGACCGTCACAGGAGTTGGGAAAGAAATAGTAGATCACTGCAAATACCAGAATGGAGTAGACTAACCGTGTCCACCTTGTATTGAAGCATAACAGGTTATTGATACATGTAAAGTTTGGTAAACGAATACCTTTCAATTACCTATCAGTTTCTGCGAGAATGAAGTTCTTCATCAATATGGCGTATCAGAGTTTCAATAGCCAACGTGGTTGATTCGGTGTATTCTATGTTATCTTCTCTTATGGTAATCAGGATGCTTAAAAAGTTTATGAACTCTTCATCTTGCTTCAGTCGGTCGAAATCATTGGGGCGAGCAAGATTTTGATTGATATCTCTCCTCACATTGCTGACCATCATCCGCTGGGTGGTATTCTGACTGAAGGACCACTCCCACTTGATCATGTCTTCTTCCAGTGATTGAATATCAAAACTGTAGACTTTACTGATATGTCTTTTTAGGCTGTCATTCTTAATGATATCGATGCCTTTGGACTTAATGGTTTCATAGGTCAATGTTGACAGATAGGGCTGTGCCCAAATATCGAGGTATGTAAAAGCGGAATCCAATTCAGGGATGTATGGTTTATCATTAATGAGGTGGTCATAAATCATACGATATCCTGCTAGAATTGCTTTGTTATCCTCGACTGATAATTCTAGTTCTCTTACAGAATATGTGAGGTCCGATTTGAGCTCTTCCAGTAAGGACAATTCTAACCTATCTTGTTTTCTGGCCTCATTCCAATTATTAATTTGTAAAGCAATCAATATACCAATGACCACCAGGGCAATCTCACCGATGGCATAGAGCAAGTACTTCCTGCCAGACCCAGACTCAATCAAAGAGTTTCTGATTTTACGAAGTAATGTTAGCATCTTTTAAAAAGTGGCCTTAATCTTTCCAATCATGTCTCACCGCACAGGTAACAAGCATCCCGATTTATCCGAGATATCACACCGATTGTCAGACTTTCATTTTTCATTTATTCGGTTATTTTAATCTCATTGTTCAACTCCTGAACTGGTTTAAGGGCTCAAATACCTTCTATTTTTCTAACAGGGTATCCAGATGATCGATCATATCAAGCACCCGCTGTTTTGTCTGAGCGTGCCATCGAAGTTCAGCCTGGGCATTACCAATTACCCAGGATAGTTTTGGCTTCAAAAGCGGATCACTGGCCATTTTCTTCCAATCCACCGGGTATTGTCTAGCGAGTAAGGAATCGCGGGGAGCTATTTCGCGCAGCCGCCCATCCACATATTTGGACCGGGAATAATCACCGTAATCTTCCCAAACCTTTTTTTTACTTAACTCGTAACGCACATTTATTTGTTGTAGATAGTTCACGTAAGAATCGAGTTTTCGTTTTATTTCATTATCCCGTATCAGCCTTATGTTGCCCGAATTGATGAGGTCATTATAAGTCGACAAATTCGCATTGTAGAACACAAGAAAACCGGCTCTCAGGGTACTCCTTATTAGCTTTACGGTATCTTTTACTTCGCCCGTTTCAAGAAAATTGAGAACGTATGTCGCATGACGGATATGATCGTTGGCATTACGCAAAACATTCTTCACCATCAACGTATCGCTGACTAAATCACGTCGTAATTCCGAAAGGTATTCGCGTTCCTGGGCTCTCTCTTGAGAATAGATGTTCCAGTTATTGATCTGCAAGGCAATCAATATTCCAATGACTACCAATGCTATCTCCCCTATGGCATAGAGCAGGTACTTCCTGGCTGATCCTTCCTCCGTCGCCAAGGCTACACCGGGCGGGGATTCAATCAATGACTTACGAATTTTTCGAAGAAATGTGAGCATAAACTAAAAATAAGAAACCAAGATCAGATTCCTCAAAGTGATTCACCCTTCAGAAGGATTAAGTGTTTACCAAATTTGCACTATCCATTATATGTTTAACCACGATACGACCTTCACCTGGGATCTGGACTGATTTTTGCTCCCGCTGTAGATGAGATTTTTATGAATTGGGGTATCCTCACTTATTTTATCAAAATATACCAGGTTTTTAAAGTATGCGGATTTGATGGTAGTTGAGGCTTTTATTTCATGGACATAGATGGCTCCACCCTCCTCGTATAATAAATCGACTTCATGCCCTTTGGTATCTCTCCAAAACCAAAAATCACGCAGCAGGGATTGATGTGCATTCTTTTTTATCATTTCTGAAATAATCAGATTCTCAAAAATCGAACCCCAGTATTTATGTTGAGGATTGAGCTGATTCTTTTTGATTCTGAGAAGATGACATAATATTCCTACATCATAAAAATATAATTTCGGACTCTTTGTAATACGCTTACTGAAATTCTTGTAGAATGGAGGTAAGAGATAAATTATAAAGCTGGTCTCCAGGATAGAAAGCCAATTACGCAGTGTAGTATGGCTGACTCCTACATCTCTCGCCATATCATTATAATTGACAAGTTGGGCACTTCGGGTAGCACATATTCTAAGACACCTTCGGAAGGCTGAGTTGTTCTGTATATTGATTAATTCGGTGACATCGCGATTGACATAGGTAGTAATATAGTTAGCGTAATATCTATCCGGATCTAGGGAGCGATCGTATATGGCAGGATAGAATCCCGTCGTACATGATTGACTAACGGTTGAAGGCAATTGCCCTGAAGATTTCAATTCTTGGATATCCAGAGGATATAACTGTAAGATATCCACACGTCCTGCGAGGCTCTGTGTGATGCGTTCCATTAATTGAAAATTTTGCGATCCGGACAAGATGAATTGACCCATTTCAGGGCGCCCGTCTACTACACCTTGTAGGTAAGAGAATAATTCTGGTACTCTTTGTACCTCATCAAATATGACTTTGTTGTTATATTCTTCCAAGAATGCTTTCGGATCAGATTGGGCAAAATCTCTCGTGTCAGGGTTCTCTAAAGAAACATAACGATATGTCTTTAACTCTTTAACAAGGGTGGTCTTGCCAGATTGCCGAGGGCCGATGACAGCAGTAATGGGATAAGATGTCAGACTTTTTTGTAGGGAGGAAAACAGCGTTCTTTTGATCATTTAATGGGTTTTTTTTGTGCATAAAAGATAATATGAAAGTTCATTTTACACCATAATAATATTCAATATACACCATAATTATATTCATTTTACACCAAATAAATATGCAGATTGCATGAACCCAAAAAGGGACAACTTTCATACCGCTTATCCCTTTTGTTTTTATTGTCGTAATAACTGATTATTGATCTCAAAGAAATCAAGATCCCCATTACTGCCAATGCTATCTCCCCGACGGCATAGAGCAAGTACCTGCCCGCGAACCGTCGCTAAAAGCTGTGGTCGCCTGAGACCGGCTAGGCAGGCTTCCTGGCTTCCCTGGATTCAAGCAATGACTTCCTTATTTTCCGCAGGAACGTAAGCATGCTTTATCCGCCGTAATCATAATAGAGGCGGATAATGAAGATACAAAACGAGATTTGGGGTTTTGGGGTTTTGGGTTTTGAAGTTGTGGGGTTGTCGGAGCGCAGTGGAGATCCCGCAGGATTGCGGGATGGGGCATGAGGGGGCGGATTTCAAGGATTTATAGGCTTACAGACATTTCTGATAGGTTTATATACCACTCTGTACACTCTACTCTTATGTCAGGTTATTGTATATAATAATGGCATGTTAATCGAAGTATTTCCGTTTATTTAAAAGAAGATTTTACGTTTACGCTTATGAAAAACGCAAATTACATCGCCTACGGACTCGCATTGGGAACCGGACTCGGAATTACCATCGGTACAGTCATAGGATCACTGATGGACGATGTGGGAATGGGTGTCAGCATGGGTATTATATTTGGTGCAGGTCTTGGCCTCGTCGCTGCAAGCATTTATCACAGTGTAAAGTCAAAGGACCAAGAATAAGCTTACCTGACCGAATGCAATATCCAATGATCTTCAGGTAATTCCATCCTCATCAAAAGATCCTCCCACCTGGGATCGTCATACAGTTTTGAAAAATACAACCAGTTGATGCTTTCCTGCAGGCCTGACCTATTCTTTTCAAATTCCATCTCCAGATATTCGAATGCCAGGTCATTTTGTCCTCTCCAGGCATAGGAGGCAGCTATGAGGTTTTCTGACTCACCCGGGTACTTTTCCATCAATACCTGCAAAAGGCTATCCGATTTTTGCATGTCGCCCAACCCTGTATAAGCGTTGATGGTTCCGAACAATCTGAAGGCTTCGAACGGTTCTTTTTCAGCTTCCGCAAGGGCAGCTTCATTTTTTCCCTGGAGCGTGAGTATCACCGCGGTCAGCATATGATGAAGGGCGGAGGACGGCTGGAGATGACCATATTGTTTCATATAATCCAAGGCGTTGTCGAAGTCGTGAATAAAATAGTATTCCAGGCCGAGCGAAAAAAGGCGTTGGGGGTTGAGTGGATCGATGGCCAGGGCTTCGTGTTCAAGCCTGATGCTTTCATGGATGTCGCCCAAGTAAAAATGCACATCGGATGCGATACTAAGCACTTCGGGGTTCGTAGGTTCGTTTTTGATGGCCTGTACCACCAGTTCGCGCGCCTTGTCATAATTCAACTGCAATGCCTCCATTTTTGCGAGAAAAGCCAGGGCTTCTGCATTACCGGGATCGAGTTGGAGTGCCTTGTTCAACGACCTGATGATGGTTTTCCGGCCCTGCTCATCCGATACCTGGTCAAGGTTGCGCGCCCGCCTGTCGGTGATCTTACTAAGCAAAATCCATGCTGGTGCATAGGCAGAGTCCCTTTTAATCGAATTGTTGATCAGGGCGTCGGCCCGGACCATGCTTTCGGGGGTGAAAAGGTGGTACATATAGGATGCTTCGAGAAAAAGGCGGTAGGCCTCGAAATCAGCGATTCGTGAATGTATCCCTGCATCCGAAAAAGTTAGTTTTAATTGGCCTGCCACCGAATTGGCAATCTCGTCCTGAACCTGGAAAACATCGGAAGAACTGTTTTCGAAAGTACGATCCCAGATCTGTGATCCATCGATGCCGTCGACCAGTTTGGCGGTTATTCTCAAAAGGTCTCCCGACTTCCTCACTGTACCGTCCAGGATGTAATTTACATCCAGTTGTTCGGCAATTTCTTCAATGGCCGTGTTTTGATTTTTATATTGAAAAGAAGACGCACTGCTGATGACCTTGAGATCGGGGACTTTTGTCAACAAACTGATGATGCTCTCAGAGATGCCATCGGAGAGGTATTCCTGGTCCTTGTTGCGGCTCAAATCCCTGAAAGCTAGGACTGCTATGGAATTGGAATAATGGCGTAGTTGAGGCTCTCCGGTTGGATCTACCGGACTACTATTCGAGCTTTCCCGCATGACGAACTGGTTAACAAGAAGGATTGCGATCACAAAAAGCAGGGAGGCAATAATGACCCTGTCCAGGCGACGACCGGTAGATCTGCGGACGGCTTCATGATCTCTGACATTTTCTGTTTTCTGAAATCCTTCAGGCGTAAGGTCATAAAGCCAGGAGAAACCGATCCACAATACAAAACCAACGATGAGCACATATATAAGAACCTTCATCGCGTATTCCGGCCCGTCGAAGGCGGGGACAAGAATTGAGGCGATCTGCAGGACAAGCCATGAAATAGCAAGATAAGCAATGGCGGACTTGATTACATTGCGTTGCCGCAGTTCGTCGATGAGGTCTTTAATATTCACGGATGGTCCGTTTGCGCCGATACGTGCACACTTGCTTTTCATGCTGGGTGCCCCGGCAGCAGTAAGTTACTAACAATCGGATAATGGATGAAGAATGAAGAATAGCGATCAACGAATTTTGAATCTCGAGCGGGCGGACATCCTTTAAGGTGGGTTCTCAGGAAGGGAACAAATTTTCCGACCTGTTGAAGTAATGAAGATTAACGAATGTCAGAGTGAAGTGGAGATAACGATGAATATCGGGAAAGATTAACGATCAATGATTTATGATTAACGAATTGATCGATCACTTATGAATTATGAATTCATAATTTCTTTTGTTCGTATTTCACCCATCGATGCGACGGATGATCACCAGGCAATACCGCCTCCACGAGTTGATCCCTTATGGACAGGCCGCCGTGGCTGTTAGCGAAATAGACGATGCCATCGCCGGTGGCCAGCGACACACAGAAATAGGCTTTGAAGTTGCCATTGTCGCCCCAGTGCCAGATATAATCTCCTTTGCCCGTATGCTCCATCCCGACGCCGAGACCCCAGGACACATCCCTAAAGCCAGGATCGCTGTTGGGTTCGCTGCACTGCGAGCAATTGGGGTCGACATTTTGCTGTGAGGACAAGATCATATCATGTGATGCTTTTGACAGCCCTTCACCGGCCAACAGGGCCGCCAGAAAACGCGCATAATCTCCCGCCGTGGTATGCAGGCTGGCCGCGGCATTGGCTTCAGTCGGGTGGAATTTGTCGGCGGGGACGCCTTTGCGGTCATGCGGGGTGGCGGAATTTTGGCCCAGCCCTTGGTCCCATATCATCGTACTGTGACTCATTTCCAGGGGCTCGAAAACCGATTGCCGGATCCACTCGTGCAGCGGCAAACCTGTAATGTGTTCCACCACCCGCGAAAGGTGGACAAATCCCTCGCCCGAATAGCTGAAGCGTTCGCCAGGCGCGAAATAAAATATGAGGTGCGTGGTATCACGCGGCCGGCGCCAGTTGCGGTATCCCGTCGAATGGGTGAGGACGTGGCGGGCCGTAATCTGCTCTTTGGATGCTTCTGACTGAATATCGGGATAGTTCCAATAACTTTCCAGCGGTATGTCGAGGTCCAGCTTTCCTTCATCCACCAGTTTCATAACGGCATAGGCAAATACCGGTTTGGTCAATGAGGCGGCTTCGAAAACGGTCAATCCATCCACGGCCTGGAAACCGATGTTGCTGCGCAAACCGAAGAGTTTTTCGGATACGACATATCCGTCATTCAATACCGACAAAGCCAGACCCGGTATTCCGGCTTTTTCCATTAGCCGCGGCACCAGGGTATCAAGGACAGCGTATTTTCCCGATTGTGAGAAGACCATGACAGGAATGAAAAAGACGATCCAGATAGCAACAGATATGGTTCTTTTTCTTGGAAGGGACAATGTGATGATGTTCATAACCCATCAATATTATGAAATAAGGACTGATACAATCGTGATGGGTTGCAGAATCTTAGTTGAAAATGATTCATAATTCATAATTCATAATTCATAATCATTACTGTCCAGTTAAATCTCAAGTGACCCTGTTTTGTCGATATAAGTGACTGATTATCAGCATTGATTGGCATCGGTCTAAAAAGTAATCCCCTCCGTTCTTATTTCTATTCGGTTTATTGATGTTTTTGAGCGATTTTCAATGAATTTCTTGTTGATAACATGTTTTACCAAGAAGGACCTGTGCTGCTGCCAATGGCGATTAAGAGTAAAAATACCGTCGCGGCTAATCCTGCGCATTTACCGTTTTAAGAAGAAGTATTCCTTAGAAATATAAGCTTTACAGTGGTTTCGCCTGCAATAAGCAGGATAGAGAAGCAGGTATTTTTCTATTCCGAATCGGTTAAAACATGCATTATTGAGCCCGAAACGGTGCTCCACTCCCGCCATATTCAGTAGCACGAGCTTTTGGATACTTTTGGCGGCACAAAAGTATTAGAAGAATCATGTTGGCCGATTCCCCGGAAAACAATGATTCCTAACAATGAATTATGAATTGTTTTAGCGCACAAACAGGTTTATGACCGGGATATCCACCGTCAGGAAAGCTCCCCATCTCCAACCGTCGCTGAGCTCCACGAAAGCCGTGGAACTTCCGCTTACCGGGTCGCCGACTCTACGCAGATTGGGCCCAAGTTGGGCGCCTACACCAAGGCTCAGCGGAAGGTCGGCACCAAAGCCGTAGATGAGGTATCCACCGGGAGCGAGGATGTTTTTGATGTTCAACTCCGGCAGGTCGGCGGAATTGGCGTCATCAAAGCGGTAGGCGGCAATGGCTCCTACATCGATCAGCGAGGTGAAGAGCCCCAGGCTGCCGGCACGTTCAAAGCCGAAATTGAAACCGATGCCGACAGGAGCCGATACCGACAGGAAGGCATCGTGCGTGGAGGTCCCCGCAGCACCGATGTCTCTGAGGTATTCCGAACCAAACCCCAGGCCCGTGTATGCATTGAGCGTCACCGAGAATCCGGCGTATTTTTTGGTGATCGAACTGCCTACAGGGAGGGCTACGGCTTCGATTGCGGCAGCGACTTCGTCGGATGTCTCTGCCTTGGCGACATTGGCCATGAAATTACCATACCGCAACAGGTCGGCCTTGAAGGCAAACTCGTCGTCATTCAAGAGTTCTCCAAGGATGAAGACCACATTCGTCACGGCACTGGAATAGTATTTCTGGCGGATGTTGAAGTGAAATTCATTGAATTGGGCGATGATGCGGGTCAGGCGCGTATCCTCCTTGACCTGGTCATCGGTAAAGCCAAAAAAGTGTTTTTTGAACTGTATGCCTGTTTCAGCCAGTTCGAAGGTTTGTCGAAAAAATTGAAAGTAGTCAGCATAGGAGGCTTCCTTTCGGCGCTTTCTCACCTTAAGTGTATCCAGGGTTGTTTTAACTTCGGTGGTCGTTTCGACAAAATGGGTAAGGTCGCGATGCAAAAGCTCGAGTTGTGAGCTCGTATGAGAAATCGTCAGCAGTCCGTCCCTGAAGGAAGTCCCCGATGAAAATCGAATATCGGGACTCTTCTGCCAGGCCAATGCCAGGTACAGATACGTGATAAACCGGTCTTCTGTCAATCTTTTAATTATCTCCTCGTTGACCCATTCTTCATTCGGACTACTGCTCCTCAACGACTCGGAAATAAAATGTGTCAGCTTAAATCCATTACCGACGTCATGGAGGGATGCTTTTTCCTGGGTTTTCAGGCCAGTAAAACGATCCAGGTTCAGGAGTTGAGAATCTTCTCCCAGATATTCGAGAAAGTCGAGCGGGTGTTTATTGTCGAGCAACATTTGACCGAGGCTAAGCATTTCCATGACGATGATCCTGTCTCTATCATTGCTGATCAGGGAATCGTCTACCAACAAACTTTTGAGGTTGGTTGGCAACGTCTTCATATCCTTTATGAAAACTTCGCGCAGCGATTCGAGGTAGGTATTGTACTGGTAGATTTCGTTGTCAATGAGTTGCAATACCAGACTTGTCTGTGGGAATAGTTCCATTAGGTAGACATTGGCAGTAAGTTTATTTTTAAACTTTTGGAAAAAGGCTACCGTAAGCTCTTCTTTGGCTCGCTTGACGAGGAATTTGGCAAGACCATCGGCAAGATTGGTCACGAACGTACCACCTGGTGATGTACGCTTTTCCGGGGCAACCCCTTCAAGATCGTCTAACGGTTCACCACCGAATATCAAGGTATCAAGGAATACTTCTTGAAACAAGATTGAATCCGGAATGGCAATGAAAGGAATAGGATCACCGGTTACCCGACCAATGAATGGATTGTGTTCGAGCAGCTTTAAAAGTTCGCTTGTTTCTGTTATTTGAGCGCCTTCTGGCAAGTAACGTTCGAGAATAGGCAGACATTCACTTCTGAATTCAGTATTCTGTTGCGGATCAAAGATGGCAACGGGTTTTTCTTTGTTGGTAGGGACGAGGTACTTGGAAAGGTTAAACGCATCTTCAATGATACTCTGACCGCTGAGTCCAAATGAAAAAATCATTATGGACATCATTATCCATATTTTTTTCATGTGGTCCTGACTGTAGTCTATGATGCGGGACCAATAATATAGAATTGCCATTTTGATCTTGTTGTCTTGAACAGAATACCAGACAAGAAAAGCCTTATAGATCGAATGGTCCCAGTCGAAAAACGCCATCGAATGCAGTGTTTGGTGATGTTTCCTTTGAAGATAGGGAAAAAGATGAAGGAGACTTCAAATCTGCCCGGGTGAAATGCCAAACTCTTTTTTGAAGCTTTTCGAAAAATGGGAAACATTGGAATACCCCACCTGGTAGGCGACCTCGCTCACCGTGGCGGCCTTATTTTCCAGCAATGCCTTAGCATGGTGCAAACGGGTGAGGCGAATCCACTCCAGGGGACTCTTTCCTGTGAGAGTTTTGAGTTTGCGAAAAAGCTGGCTCCTGCTGTAGCCCATCTCGCCGGCCAGCTCTTCAACGGAGTAGTATTCGTTGGAAAAATTCTGGTCGATCAGGTTGCGTACCTCCTTCAGGAATCGATCATCCAGGGAATCGGCTTTTATATCATCCGTTAACCAAGAGACGTCTTTGTATTTCTCACGGAGCCGTTGTCGTGTGGCAATGATGTTGTCCACCTTGAGCACCAGCTGCCCCACATCAAATGGTTTGGTGAGGTAGTCGTCCGCACCGGCTCCCAGCCCTTCCATATGATCGGCCCGCGATCCTTTGGCGGTCAGTAATATGATGGGTATGTGACTCGTTTTTTCGTCGTTTTTCAACGCATCGCATAACTGGTAACCTGACACTTCCGGCATCATGACGTCGCTGATCACGAGATCAGGCATGTGGTCTCTTGCGAACCTGATCCCTTCTTTGCCGTCTTTTGCGCGGATGACGTGGTGTTGTGAGGACAGGATGGATGCGATGAATTCCAGTAATTCGGGGTGATCCTCCACGACAAGGACGATGCTTTCGTTCTCCAAAGGAGGGTCAATTGTCTGTTCGGCATAGACCGGTTCCATCAAATCTGCAATTACCGGTGAATGGTCTGAAATACGTCCGGCTTTTGGTTGTGCTATGATTTCCTGAGGGAAAAGTTTCCTGTCGATGGCTATAGTCCAGGAGATAGAGGTACCCACCCCTTCCTGGCTTTGGACAGACAGGTGCCCCTGGTGCAGTTGGACGAGCTCTTTCACGAGCGCCAGGCCGATACCGCTGCCATTGAGCCCGTGCCCGTTGGCCTGAAAGAATCTGTCAAACATTTGTGCTGCTTCTCCTGAACCCATTCCGGGTCCCGAATCGCTGACCTGTACGCGGAGGTAACCATCTTTCACGGCAGCCTCGACACGTACCTCGCCGTGCCTTGGGGTAAATTTCATGGCATTGGACAATAGGTTGAACAAGATCTTTTCGACTTTGTCGGGATCGAACCAGGTATCTGCTTTTTCATCGGACATCCATGTGACAAGGTGGATTTCTTTTTGATGCGCCAGGTGTTCAAATTCGGCGATCCGGGCTTTGATAAATTGTATGACCGGTCCCTTTTGGAGGTGAACGTGCATCCTGGCCTGGTCGATTTTTGCCAGGTCGAGGATTTGGTCGATGAGTTCACGGAGCCTTTCCGCATTTCTTTTCATTACCCGGGCATTCCGCGATTCAAGGGGTATGATCGTTTTGGCGTCTTCCAGATCGGTCTGGGGAACCTGGTCCATGGATTTCTGAAGTGGTCCGAGAATCAATGAAAGGGGAGTTCTGAATTCATGGCTGATGTTGGTAAAGAAGCGCGTTTTCAGTTCGTTCAGTTGACGAATCTGTTCGGCTTCAGCCTTTGCCTTCTGACTTTGCATCAACCGGTATCCCAGTCCCATGGCATAGATGACCAGCAACCCGAGTTGACCGACTACCCAGACCCACAGATACTCATCGTATCCCATCCTGAATAAGATGACGCCGAGCATATTGCCCAGGAAAAAGGACAGGAATCCCGCCGCAAAAATCCTGGCTGAAATCCATTTGCTTCGCAATAGGGGAATACTTAACGGCAATATCATCAGGATGGTGATGGTCACCAATGGCTGGCGATTCGTGTAGGGAAGCCACAGATTCCGTATCGTATAATAGGTGGCTACGGCAAATGCCACCATGATTACCATCTTGTAGTAGGACGACCACCTGGGAAATTTTCCGGGGATCTCTACATAGGCCTTGCCAAAGAGAAGCATAAATGGTATGACAAAGAAATGGCTGTGCCATACTGCTGAAATGTATTGCGGGTACTCGGAAAAAAGTTCAAACAGACCACCATCGGGATAGATACCGAACAAGTCTATGCTGTAGAACAAACAGCAAATGCCGAAATACAAAAAAGCCTTGTCCTTGACAAAAACAAAGAGTACCAGGACGTATAAGCCGATGATCACAAACATGCCCCAGGGTCCCAGGACGAGTGCCCGATTGCGATGGTCCGGAGTGGGCAAACCTGTGTTGTCATTCCGCAACTCCAATGCCAGGCCGGGCGAATGGTGGGTGTCCAAATTCTGGATGCGCACATAGAGCACATAAGCCGTATCTCTTTCCAAGGTAAGCGGTACGACGGCGGCGAAGGTGGCGTAGGGAAAGGCCTTTTTAGATTTGGGAACGAAATATCCCGACCTCCCGTGTTCTATGACTGTTCCATGCCGATTTACCAGGAATACATCCATTTTGTCAACGGGTTGGGTAATGAAGTTGTTTTTGTCACCCGGTGATGCCACCCAGATCGTATCGATGGCATCTCTTGCCAGAATGCTGGCTTTTAACCAATACGTCGTGGGGAATCTGCCCTGCTGATTCGTCGAAAAAGTGTCTGTGAAATCCCATTGGCCGGAGACTAATTCTTCGATCGTGCGGTCTCCGGACGGATCGATGAACAACGACATGTAACCGTCGAGGTCAATCCTGCTGAAAGGTTGATTTACATACAGCGTGTCAACTGCCGAAAGCGAATGGGTGGCCCAAAGCAGCAAACACGACCATATGTAGTGATATGATTTCATCCTGGCAGAAAAGATACCCATTCGCGGAGAAAAAAGGATTGCCGATACAAGGGTCATTGCCTATTCCGGCACCCGTCGGTGTTCTCAACCCGTTCGCCGATTGTCCTGAAAGGTTCTCGCATCAGGCCGGGATGATGCCGAATTTTTTATTCATCTCCATGACTTTGGCCATAAATTCAGGCGATGGTGGTTCGGTTGGAATGCCAGGTATCTCGAGATTTTTTGCGGGCATCGACAGCTCCCAGAAGTATTCTTCGAGGCCACCAGGGCTGACAAAGAGCAATACGTGGATTTTTTCTGTGATGAATCGCTGGGTATGGGGAATCCTGCGGGGTAGAAACGCGAAGTCGCCCGGCCTGAGATGGTACTCTTTTTCGCCGACTACGGCGATCATTTCGCCCTCTACCATATAAAAGGCTTCATCCTCATACTCGTGCATGTGCATAAATGGTTCGGCGCCTTTGATTCCCATTCCTTCGAGGATGGCAAACTGACCCCCCGTCTGTTCTTTGGTAGCTATGAAATTGAAAAGAAACCCGGGCATCTGCCTGGCATTTTCCAGTGATTTCTGATAGAGGAACGGCGAGAGGTTATCTTCTTTTTGAATGGCCCTGTGGTTGATTCCTTTAGAGGCCAGTATGCCCCCCGAGGTTAGTGCCGCCGTGACAGCAGCTTGCTGAAGGAAATTTCTTCGTTGCATGATCTGGATTTTGTTTGTTAATGATGCAAACCTATATCCATGCTTTTCGCGGGCCTATCGCTTATGTTGCAAAGTGTGGTTGATTTGTTGTATTTGGGTTGCCCTGTTGACGGGTTATCCGGTTGTCCGCTTCGCTGTTTTCAGTTTTCAGTTTTCAGTTGTCCGGCCTGCAGGCCTGCCTTCCTCTAATAGGCCTCTGGCAGGGCTGCCAGGTTGCAGAGTTGCAAAGCTGCATTGTCGTGATCGGTTTCGGTCAGATTACAAACTAAATATCACAAATCAGATGTCTTAATTTCCATGCCCTTCAGGGTTAGTGAACTTGCGGAGGAGGTGAGATGGTTGCCCAGTTGCGGGTTGCCAGTTGCCGTTGCAGGGCTGTCCGATTGTCCGCTTCGCTGTTTTCGGGGATCAATAATCAATTTTAGGGCTTGCCTTGAACACACAGCGGAGCGTGGTCATTCATGGATTGCCGGGCATGAGCTCATGGATTCGCTTGTTCAAAGTTCAAAGTCAAGATCCTTGACAGACGATTGATCCGGGGACCTTATCTTGCAATACAATTCACTTTATGTACGCATATATTGCCTTGGCCGGGCTTTGGATCCTGGCAGGCTGCCAATCGAAAAAAATGGAGCATCCAAACGATCCATTTCAACACTTTTATGTAGGTACGTACACAGATTCCGATAGCCAGGGAATCTACGCGTACGCCTTGCATAATGACGGTCGGTTAGAGCACATCGGACTCGCCGCCCGGTCTGAAAATCCCTCCTTTTTGACTAAAAGTACGGATGGACGATTCCTATTGGCCGTCAATGAAATCAATGAAGATAATTCCGGGACTATAGAGTCCTTTTTCATTGCGGGTGACAGCCTTCACTTCATCAGTAAAAGCACGACCGGCGGAGCTCATCCCTGTTTTGTGACCGTAAACAATTCGGGCTATGTCCTCGTGGCCAACTATACCGGGGGAAATGTCGGGCTCTTGAGAGTTGATGCCCAGGGACAATTAAGTCCAATGCTCGACGTACAGCAACATACGGGCAGCGGAACCACCGACCGCCAGGAAGGTCCACATGCCCATTCCGCCTGGTTTGAACCATCCGGTGAAAGGGTTATATCTGTCGATCTTGGAACCAATCAATTGTGGTTTTCGCAGTTGGATACAACCGGTAAAAAGCTGGTGCCGGTGGATCCGCAACACGTATCCATGGCCCCTGGCGCCGGGCCGAGACATCTCGTCTTTCATCCGAATGGCCGGTGGATCTACGTCGTCAATGAATTGAATGGTACGGTTGCCCTGATCGTGAAAAATGAGAAGACAGGATACGATCCGGGTCCTGCCTTCAGCACGTTACCTGCTGATTTTGATGGACCTAATACTTGTGCAGATATACACATCTCATCTGACGGTCGTTTTGTCTATGCTTCCAACCGGGGGCACGACAGCATCGCCATCTTCGAGGTCAATGACGAAGATGGGCATCTGCGCTTACTCGCCCATCAGTCAACGATGGGCAGCGGTCCCAGGAACTTTGCGATTTCACCGGATCAGCGGTATGTCGTCGTCGCCAACCAGTACACTGACAACCTGGTCTCCTTGCGCCGTGATCAGAATTCCGGATTGTTAACCTTCATAGATGAAATTGAGGCACCCACACCGGTTTGCATTCTGTTTTAGCACATCGAAGAGGCATTCCGAACTCCCATATGACGACATACAGACATCGGACACCCAGGTCCGGAAGAAAGCCAACTTGGTTTTTAAGGCAGAGTGTCATGATGATTCTATCGACGGATTTGTACAAAATATTTTTAATGCGGTGACATAATAGGCGGAAATAATAAGTCGGATCGTGGTGCCGTTTATAACCATCACAAACCAAACCAATCATGAAAACAACGTATTATTTTTCAATCACCGCCTTGACTTTCTTCCTCGGTTTAATGATGACTTCCTGTTCATCCGAAGACCAGGATTTGACCACACCAAACGCCATACGCGAAAATGTGCAATCGGGTATCTGGATCATCACCAGTTTTATCGATTCGGAAAAGGATGAAACCAATCATTTTACAGGATATCAATTTACCTTCGATGCCTCGGGCACATTGATAGCCAGTAACGGCAACAACCGTTATGAAGGGACATGGAGCATCACGGAAAGCAATAGCAACGATGGCAGTACGGAGGATATGGACTTTAACATCAACTTCAATCTTGCCAACGACTTTGAAGATCTGAACGACGATTGGGATTTCATCTCGCTGTCTGCCAACAAAATGGAACTGATCGACATCAGCGGAGGTAATGGGGGGACAGATTATCTTACATTTGAGAAAATCTAAAGCCCAGGATTAACATCTCATAAGACTTGTCTTTGATTACACAAGTCGCTTAGGTGGCTTAATGATTGGCCCGTTAAAGTGCCATACCCAGAAGTTTCCTTACTACAGTTGTTTGATTTTCCATCTGGCCTAAATCAGGCACTGAAACCAGTGTTGTAGTTTCAGTGCCCGAATTAACAATCGAGGATACAGAATCGCTGCTGAATCACCCTTGTAGGTTTGGCCGAAATTCAACTTTTACAGATGAACACTTATCCGTTTCTGTAACTTTTCTTCTCGCTCTGCTGCTACAGCCTTGGGAAAAAGTACATTGTTTTCCAGGTGTATGTGTCTGTGTAAATCTTCTTCAAACTCCGCGAGCATGGCAAAGACCACACGGTAGGTGGTGCATGCATCAGGAGGAGGCGTATAGTTGTTGGTAAGTTTTGAGATCATTCTGAATCTTTCGCCCTCATGATCGTGTTCTTGCATCATCATGCTTATGGGGTTTTGAACGGTCCCAAAATTGGGGGCAAGTGCAGCATTGTCCAATGCGAGCATTTTCAAATAGGGAAAGAGGATTTTCTCTTCTTTTTCCATATGGGCGAGCAGATCCAGCGATGACGCATTGAATAGTGCCTCTACTTCGAAGAGTTCGGGGTGCCGTTCTCCATGTACACGGGTTACTTTATGCAGAAAAGATTTGATTTCCGGGATTTTTTGATTCACATACCTATGGTGTTTTTTCTCAATGTATGCCACGAGCAGATCCATATCCCACGATTGAAAATTGATGAATTCTGATGAAGCGGTGGCAGTGGCTTCTTCCAACTGATTGATCATCGCCTTAACATTGATTTGTTGTTTTTCGCATACATCGGATAAACTCCGGCCACCTTTACAGCAAAAATCTATTTTATGGGATTTAAAAACTGAAGCTGTACGGTAGTCCTGCGCTACGATATTCCCTACCAGGTTTTCCGGTGAGTATTTCATGGTGTAGAGGTTTTTAGTAATTATTATGGACAATATTGTCCGGTATTATTTTAAAAAATTTTACACTTTCAAAAAGGCGGATCCCACATGCAAGTCTTTTGCCAACTGATCAATGGTCGTCGTGGCGAGCATGCTTTTGAGCTCATCTCTTATCATTTTGTATTTGTGGTGGATGGGGCAGGGATGATCTTCATCACAGGCCGCAAGTCCCAGTCCGCATCCATGGTACGTTTTGTCCCCGTCTATGGCCTCTACGATGTGAAGCAAGGAGATGAATCCTTTTTGTGCTTCCGATACTTCATATCCTCCCGAAGGACCTTTCTTGGATTCAATGATGTCGCTGTTCGATAACGACTGAAGAATCTTGGCGGTAAAAGCCTCAGGGGAATCGATGGCCCTGGCCACATCCCTGACGCTTGCACGTCCTCCTCGCGTGGATTGATCCGAAATATAGATCATTGCCCTGATCCCATATTCACACGCTTTGGAAAACATAACACAGTTATTTCTGAGAACAAATATATATCCTTTTGCCTAATAATGGATAAAATTGTCCGAAATTAATTGAATGGTTATTCGTTTCATAACCACCTTCGGACTTTATCGGAGTAGGACATGTATTGTTCTCCAAAACTTTTTCTCAGGAAAGCTTCTTCCAGTCTGACCTGCGTATGAATACTGATAAAGGAGACCACAAAAATCAGTAATGTAAAGGTATTGGGTATGACCAGGAAAAGCCCGAGATTGGCCATCAGGATACCCAGGAAGATAGGGTTCCTGGAGAACCTGAAGAGTCCGTGCGTGACCAGTTCGGAACGGTTTTCCTCGTCGATTCCGATCCTCCACGAATGGGCCATCTGCCCCTGTGCAACCCAGACGATCAACAGGGAAATGACCAACAAAGCCCAACCTGTCTTCGCCAGCCACTCCGATTCCAGGTACCAAAAGGGCAGGAGATAGGCATACCATTCTGCCTTGAATGCATAGATCGCGATCACCACCATTTCCAGCCCTGCGACTCCCTTGAAGATCTTCCCGTTAAAGCCGTGAGCATCATCGGCCCTGTCAAAGGTCAATGGGTTGATACCGGTCTTCCGCCAGAACAACAGTGACCTGGTGACAAAGACGAGCGAGAAGTAGATGATGAAGAAGATGAAAAGGAGCATAGTGACTACAGTCTCTAACGACCATTTAAAAGTTTATTGGGAAATGCATTGCTAGGCGTTTCTATCCTGCTTGTTGGTATGCTTCCGTAAGCCAATTCAGAAGTTCGTCATCAATTTCTTCAACCCCCGAAATCCTCACCCTGTGTGTGCACATGCTGCCAAAAGGACCCGATGACTCCAGACGTTCCGTGGTGGGCTTGTCCTTGATTTTCAAACCCAGGTCGATCCGCGTTTTGGTCGCAGGTTTGATCAGCGCAAATTGTCGCTTTCTTATGATACTCACCGTGGACTTTTTGGGGGCTATAGTCACATCTGATCCGAAGCCCTGTACTACATCAAGCAACCGCTCATAAATGGGCAACAGGCCTTCCTTTCCTTTGTATTGATTTTCGACAGGATCGCTATCCGAAGACTTTTCCTGCTTAGACAAGGTGACGATGGTATTGGCAAAACCGTGCGTAACACCGTGTTCTTTTTTCAAGAAGTTGACGGCTTCGGAATGTTTTGCAAACGATTTTGTAGCCAGCAGTAATTTCCACTCTTTCAGGGACTTGCCCGTTTTCTCCGGCATATTGTCGATCATGGTTTGAAGTGCTTTATCCATATTTTGAGGATTTAGTAAAGTGATAAGTCCATAAATCAATGATACCGTGTAAAATATACATTCTCTGTCAACCGATGACCTCCATCCACTTGCAATCTAAAAAGTCCGTTGCCATATGAAGTAATAGCCCAACGGAAACGATTCTCATTTTGGGAATGAAGAACATGAATACATAAACCATCATGGCAGGATAGGAGTGCAAGGGATGAAATCCTATGCCGCACCTTCCGGGGTCAAAGATGGGGTCGGCCAAAAGGTGATCGAGGTCCACCAGCATGGTAGCGATCATGATGAGCCATGCCGTTTTCCACCTGTTCCTGAAAAATATCCAGGCCAGGATACCCGGGAAAAGCAAATGCAGGCTGTAATGCGTCAATGGCTGCATTATTTCCATAAAATTGATCATGGCTACTTTGGAATGCAGGATAAGCATTCTCTACCTAAAATATTGATCTATGACCGGGATTGCCGGTTCATTTTTTTGTCCCCGAAAAGCTGTTGCCGTCATTGTTGGTCCAAACCATACCGGTCACCAAGTCGTCTTCTATGATGAATTCAATACCTGCATATAGTGTACGGCTGAAAAACTTGCCATCATCCAACCGCAACACTTCAGTGTATCCTCCTTCATTGGCCCTGGCCTGCAACCGTCCTTCCAGGAAATCGACATAGACATTGAATTGAGGCCCAAAGGAGTAGGTGCCTACATATGTAGTGATTTCCTGGCGAGTATAGGGCATTTCTGGTAGTGTTTTGGCCCTGGACTTGTAATCGCGTCCCAGGAGAATGGCAGCTATGTCCCGTCTGAAGAAGTCCGCTACTCCCGTTTGCGTATTGCCAATGACGGTAATGGTAACCTCTGGTTCCACATAATGCAAATAATCCGTAATGTATCCATTGATGCGACCGTCATGACCAAAAATATTATAGTCAAAAGATTTATAGACTGATATACCCAAGCCATAGTTGTGACCATAATTTTTCATCAGTTTTCGATAAGAGTTTTCACTGAGCAGGGACTTATTTAATATGGACCGGACCCAGATGTGTAAGTCACCCGAAGTGCTGTGAAGTGATCCGGAACCTTTTAACAACTCGGGATTGATGAAGGCTGCGTGTTTGACACCGCTGTATCCCGCAGGATCATACCCCGAGGCCATCTTGGGCACTACCTGGCTGACTGTGGCATGGCCTGTGGTACTCATTCCCAAAGGAGAGAATATATGCTCTTCCAGGAAGTCCTCGTACTTGTCACCGGAGATTTCTTCTATCAAGTGCGCCAGGACAGCATAACCGCCATTGGAGTACTGGTATCTTGTTCCAGGAGGAAAATCAAATCCGGATTCCAGGAGTATGAGGGAAAGATCTCCGATATTCTTTGCGCCACAATGGAAGTCCTGAAAACCCGGTATGGTGAAGATATCGGGTATGCCCGAGGTATGGGTCAGCAAATGAAGGACGGTAACCTTCTCGGCATTCGGAAGTCCCGGCAAGAGGTTGGCCAGCGTATCAGCAAGGCTTAGGCGGCCAGCTTCTTCGAGCAGAAGAATGGCGGCAGCGGTAAACTGTTTTGCGACAGATCCTATCTTGAATTTTGTTTCCGGTGTATTGGGAATACCAAAAGTATGGTCAGCAAGTCCAAAGCATTGGTTATAGAGAATGCCTCCTTTTTCTTCAATAAGTACACAGCCGCTGAAATCCCCTGTGATGACATAGGACTCGATGTAGCCATCCAATTTGTCGGCCAAACTTTGACCATAAATTGATAGGCTCATCAAGGAAAAGACTAAAATAAAGTAGTTCGATATTGGCGAAAATTTCATTTTATCAGGGCGTTAGTAGTATTTTATGTAATAGGGTGTGTAAATAAAGTATACTCAGTACAAGGCGTTCTGTTACAGTCAACGCCGTAATTTTTACATTTTAGAACGCATCGATATTACTTGAAAAATAGGAGAAGGTCACAGGGATTGTATTGCCTGTAGTCATTAAAAGCGATGGTAAAAATATGTCTATTTTATCTTTTTCTCCTGAAGTGATTTTGGACGATACAGTCCAAATATATTTTTGAATCGACGCATTCAAATTCAAGACGCTTGGGCATTTCTCCAAAAAGAGGTATTCCACCACCAAGCAATACCGGAATGGTAGTAATGATCATTTCGTCGATCAGGTCTTCTCGAAGAAAACTCTGTACGGTCAGCCCTCCGTCAATGTACAGTTTGCCATGGCCATTTCGATGAATCTTATACAGTATATCTTTTATGGCACCAGAAACTAATGTGGCTTTCGATTTGTATGCTTCAGGTATTGCAGACAATGTATGGGACAGGACATAAACGGGCTTGGAGTAAGGCCATTTCATCCCCGAATCACAAACGAAATTGAAGGTATTTCTTCCCATCACCAGGGCATCCATGGTAGCATAAAAAGCATTGTAGCCCATGTCGATGTGTTCGGGATTAGGGATGGCATGCAACCAGTCTACACCACCGTCACTATCCGCAATAAACCCATCTATACTGGTGGCTACGAAAACACTGTTGATTACATCCATAATTGGTTTATTATGTTCTTAGAACAATGAATTTACAAGAGTTTCAGCCACTGCTTATGTAACGTTGGCATTTCCGACTCATGGCTTCATAGGTAATAAGCATATGCTCTCGTATAAAA
>JBFKOL010000023.1:0-24721 GCA_041628815.1 Saprospiraceae bacterium
ATTATTCATATTTTTAATTTTTATATATGAAATTGCTCTTGGGCTGATTATTGCATTCCTATTTGATGAACTCCAGAAATACAGCAACACTCGCCATAGTTATACCATGCTACAACGAGGAAGAAGTCTTGCCGATCACTACAAAGGCCTTGCTGTCATGCATGGATGATCTCTGCCAAAAAAAACTGATCACCAAAGAAAGTTATATATGTTTTGTCAATGATGGAAGCATAGACAAAACGTGGGAGATCATCGTTGGCCTTAGCAAGGATGATCGTATCAAAGGCATCAAATTGTCGACCAATTTTGGACATCAGAACGCGTTGTTTGCCGGATTGATGCGCAACAGGAAGGTGGCCGATTGTGTAGTAAGTCTGGATGCTGACCTGCAGGACGATATTGGTGCGATAGAAAAAATGATGTTGAAGTACTATGAAGGATGCGACATTGTATACGGTGTAAGGGAAAAAAGGGAATCAGATACGTTCTTTAAGAAATACTCAGCAATAGGGTTTTATAAGGTCATGCATTTCATGGGGGTGCGCACTGTTTACAATCATGCCGATTTCAGACTGGTGAGTAAAAATGTATTGAATGAGCTTGCCGGATTTAGGGAAGTAAACCTCTACCTGAGAAGTATCTTCCCCCTCCTCGGGTATAAGTCAACGACAGTCACTTATGACAGGTCGAAGAGGGCCGCAGGGGCATCGAAGTACTCCATTGCTAAAATGATTTCATTTGCATGGCGTGGTATTACCTCGTTTTCGACCTATCCTATGCGTCTGATATTTTTAACCGGCATTGTCATATTTTTTCTATCGTTGGTCTTGACTTTCTGGGCCCTTTGGCTCGTTAGTTCACAACAGTCACTTCCCGGTTGGGCAAGTACCGTCATACCCATCTTTGTACTCGGCGGCCTGCAAATGATTGGAATAGGACTCATAGGTGAATACATCGGAAAGATCTACCAGGAGGTGAAAAGGAGGCCCAGGTACATCATCGAAGAAGAGATTGCGTTTTAATATTGCTTCTTGCATTTTGAAGTGAGACCGAAAACTATGAATGAAGATCAAATAATCCTTAAAGAAGAAGCCTTCCATGACCAATGGGCAGACTCAATTGACCTGGAAGAAATTGATGTAGAAGCCTATTTTGAGGCTTGTACAGTACCAGAGAACCGATACCTGCTGTCCAAGATGGATGATCTGAGGGGCAAGACTGTCCTGGAGCTCGGATGTGGATCAGGAGAAGCGTCTATATACTTTGCCAAGAGAGGCGCCAAATGTACTGCCACCGACATTTCCGGAGGAATGCTTGAGGTGGTAAAAAAGCTGGCCCTTAAACACGATGTAAAGGTTTCAACACGCAAATCCGCCTCATTCCCTCTCGGTTTTCCAGACAATCATTTTGATTTCGTATATGCGGCTAACGTACTTCACCACGTCGACCTCATCCCGAGCCTTGAAGAAATTCATCGCGTCTTAAAGCCAGGGGGAAAACTGATATCATGGGATCCTCTCGACCACAACCCCGTCATCAACGTGTATCGCCGTATGGCGGGTGAGGTGCGTACTGAAGATGAACATCCCATAAAAATGAAGGAAATACGAGTGTTCGAGCATCGGTTCGATCATGTGGAATACAAAACATTCTGGTTGACAACACTCTGGATCTTTCTGAGGTTTTACCTGATTGAGAGGGTAAATCCCAACCAGGAGCGCTACTGGAAGAAAATCATCAAAGAACATCAGAGACTCGACCGACTGTATACACGCCTTGAAAGAGTCGACAAGAAAATTCTGAAATGGGTGCCTTTTCTAAAAAGGTACTGCTGGAACATAGCTATTGTTTCTACCAAATGAATGAACGAGTTGAATGAAAACCAAAAGCGGTAAGAAAAGAACCCCCAAATTGACTGACTTGTCGAAGGTTGGCGTCCTCATCTGCAAGACGGAAAATAAAGACATAGGCTCAAAGATAGATTCGGACGATACGAGGTTGAAACATCAGTTTCATAGCACTTACTACCTCACCTGGGACGAACGAGGGTCTTATAAAATCACGGGTGGAGATCATGACATCGAGGTTTCACCTTCGGATCTCCCCGATCATCTCATAGTAGGTGCGAGCTTTTCATCCAAAATACTATCGAGAATACAATCTCATATCGAGCGCAAAAGAAAGCCAAGAAAGGATACGATTTATTTCGTTCAAGGTAAAGATCCACAAAGCGGGAAAATGATACGGATCTTCCAAAAATGGATGTTTGATCTGGACTACGGTGCTGCGCATTCGGGGGTACTTATTACTGGTCGACAACCACTGCTTCAGCTTTTGGAACAGTTGCCTTCTCAATTATTGCTGGATAACAACACCATCAAATATGTGGCAGAACGTTCCGAAATAAAATATAGATCCACCGCAATAGACTTCGCCCCGGATACCCGCCAACCGGGTATTTGGAAGCTTATTCAACAGCGGGTTTTGTTGATGACATCGTGGTACTTCAGAGATCCGGCAGCCCGCTTTATCAAAAATAAATGGTGGAAGAAACCCTCTGAATGGTCTTCGGAAAATGCGCGATTGTGGAGAATGCTGTTTGCAGTTCTCGCAGTTGTTGTTGTTTTAGGTATGCCTATCCTGAGTTTTGACTATGGCGTTACGTGGGATGAAAAAATAGAGAACGATTATGGAAAGGATGCCCTCAATTATTTATTAACGGGCGGAAAGGACAGGCGCGTTTTTGACGAAAGCATTCATCTGTATGCGCCAATGCGCAACTATGGAATGTTGTTCAACGTGACGGCAGCAGCGGTCAATCGCTTTTTTTCGCCATTTGGAGAATTTGAAACAAAGCACATTCTCAACTCATGGACCGGTTTTTTGGCGATGCTTTTTATCGGATTGATCGCAAAAAATATAGGGGGTTGGCGTATGGCCTTTTTGTCTATGCTATTCTTATTGTTGTCCCCTCGTTTCTTCGGGCATAGTATGACCAATCCCAAAGACATCCCCTTTGCAGCTGGTTACGTCATGGGAGTCTGGGCCATACTAAAGGTGTTTGATGAACTTCCCAAAGTTCGATGGAGAACCATAATATGGGCAGCACTTTGTATAGGGTTTGTCATGGGTATAAGGATTGGTGGTTTGATGGTGCTGTGCTATCTCGGAATGATGATGGGATTGCATTGGCTCGGCCAGGTGCGAGAACGTGGTTTTGGACATGGGCTCAATCTGGTGCCACGGTATGCTGGATACCTCGGGGTAGTGAGCGTCGGTAGTTTTTTATTGGCGATTATGACTTGGCCCTATGCTCTCGAAGGACCCATCAAACACTCGCTGGAGGCACTGTCGGCGATAACCAATGTTCAATATATTGTCAGCTATGAGCTCTTTAGCGGAGAGCGTACGAATATGGCGGCACTGTCCTGGAATTACATCCCGGAATGGATGCTGATCAGTATGCCAGTTTTCATATGGCTCGGTGCAATGCTCAGCCCCATTGCTGTATTTCCTAAAAAATTGAATTACCGTTACAAGGCAATTCTATTCTGTCTTTTTGTCGTTCTTTTCCCTCTTATCTACGTGGTTTACAAAGGATCCGTTCTGTACAACGGCTGGCGTCATTTTCTCTTTTTTGCACCTTTTCTGGTTTTGCTGGGTGCTCTTGGCTGGGATGCCCTTTTCAAACGCAATTGGAACCAAATACTGACAATGACAGCTGCAGGACTATTACTGTTATTTGTCGCCAAGACCACCATATGGATGGCAAAAAATCATCCTTATCAATATGTCTATTTCAACGAACTGGTAGGCGGTATTGACGGCGCTTACGGTCGCTATGAGACAGACTATTACGGTCTTTCAATGCGCGAGGGTATAGAGTGGCTTGTGAAGAACGAAAACATTGCCGATGGAAGGAAGGTCCGCGTCGGTGTCAATTGCGAAGTTGAAACCGCCAAGTACTGGGCAAAAAAATATTCCGAGAATATTACCGTCGTTTGGAATCGCCATTATGAAAAGCACAAAAATCAGTGGGACTACGCAATGTTCGCTAGTAGAACTATGTCGAGGAATGAGCTGGTCAATGGCTCTTATCCACCTGTCGGTACCATTCACACGATCGATGTGGACAACACTCCAATCCTCGCCATTATAAAGCATGACAATACCTATCTCCACGATGGTTACAAAGCATTAAGAGATAATAACCCCGGTGAAGCCATTGTTCTTTTCCAACAGGCCGTCAACTACGACCCGCGCAATGAAGAGGCTGCAAGGATGCTGGGTATTGCGTACTACACAAGCAGGAGGACGCAAGAAGCCATACAAGCCTTTGATAGGGCATTGGACATATGGCCTGAAAGCTATCTGGCTCTTTTTTACAAAAGCCAGATCATGTTGCAAGAAGGAGACTTTGAACAAAGTTATGAGCTGGCCACGGCGTCGATCAATCACAAAAGCAATGTACAGGGCGCTCACCTGAATGCAGGTCGTTCATCAATACAGTTGGGTCGGTTTGAAGAGGCTCGTGACCACCTTCAAAACGCCTACCGCTATACGGGAGGGGATCGAAATATGCAGTCCGATATTCATGCACTTTTTGGACAATCCTATCTCATACAGGTACAGACCGGTGGTAGTGATCTTTCACCTACTACCCGTTCTGACTATTTGTCCAACGCAGCATCACAATTGGCTCGTGCCGTAGAGCTCAACCCTTCGAACAGGGACGCCATAACAATGATTATCGCTACTTTTGAAATGATTGGTGATGAAGAAAACGCCCGGAAATACAGGCAGATGCTCGCTTCGTTGTAGAAGGGCACATCACTGAGACTAAGTGCTTTTTACCAGGATTTTCTTAACTGTCCTGAGCAAGATGGGAGGTGTAATGTCCGAAATAACATTCACCACAATGTTGAACCTGCGCATTTTCGCTTCAGACAGATGTCCTTTTCGGTCAACGAACTTAGTATGCGTATCGGCTCCCCTATCACTCAATTCTTCCCTGGGCCTGCCATTGGTATAGTAATAGAGCGCAATTGACTTCCTGCTTCGGTCAGGCGGACAAGTTAGTGCGTCTGGATGACCGTGATAGGAAAAATCTGTCGTCGAAAACATGGCCAATGTATTGAAATCAGGCCGGATCTTTTTAACACATTGAGTCATATCCCTGTTCCACAATTCAAAATGCCCTCCGAATTCATCTTTCCAATCTTTATTCAGATATACAAGGACATTAAGCCTCCTGTCAAGCTGAGTCATACGGTGCTTATTGAAGTCAGCATGAACCTTGAGCAAGCCTCCCGGCTTGATTTCATGACAACCGCCACCTTCAAAATAAGGGTCACCGATGAGTGTCTCCTCGATATTTGTGAGTCGCTGCAGAAATTCCAGAAAAGGTTGTGAATTCAGAAAATACATAAAAGCCTTTGTCTTGGTACCGAACCGATGCTCTCCCCTCGAAGCGAGTTTAACTTCATTGGGATTGTCAAATTTTATTTTGTTTCCCCTGGAAAGGTCAGGGAACTCTTCCAGCACCTCATTGAGCTTCTTTTCATTGAAAAAATTAGGGAAGCTTATATTGGGGAACGGCTTTGCCTTGATGTAGTTATCGTGATAACGATCCGCCACTTCCTGTAAGTCCCGGTATTTTTCATGGATGTATTCGAGCATTTTGCATGCACTTTGAGAGCTCCAAAGATAGGAGATTATATTAATGAAATCCGTCATAAGTCCCCTTGTTAAATAAGCTTTCCTACCTCGCTAATGTTTAACTTTGCGCTCATTGCCAGAAATAAAGTGGAGCTATGAAAGAAAAACATACGGATGTGAACGAACTGGGAGAATTTGGATTAATCGATCGGCTCACAAACTCTTTTAAAAAACACCAGCCTTCAACAATCTGTGGCGTAGGGGATGATGCAGCCGTAATCAGAATGGGCTCTGAAATGCTTCTGGTATCTACAGACCTTCTGGTGGAAGGCATTCACTTTGACCTCATGTACTACCCCCTTAAGCACCTGGGCTATAAATCGGTAATCGTCAACTTGTCGGATATCTACGCTATGAACGCTGTGCCTAGACAAGTCACTGTTTCTTTTGCCATTTCCAACAGGTTTTCCGTGGAAGCCCTTGATGAGTTGTATGCTGGTATCAAAGCAGCTTGTAATCTTTACAAAGTGGACCTTGTAGGAGGAGATACTACATCCAACCTGAAGGGACTGACAGTCAGCGTTACCGCATTGGGTACATCTGAAAACGAATCCACCATATGCTATCGCAGCGGTGCGAAACCGGGAGACATCCTCTGTGTAACAGGCGATCTCGGCGCTGCCTATCTCGGGCTCCAATTACTGGAAAGGGAAAAACAATTGTTTCTTGACGACAACCAAATTCAACCAAAACTTGACAACTACCCCTACCCCATCGAAAGGCAACTCAAACCCGAGGCCTGTAAGTCGGCGATCGATTATTTCAGAAAGTCAAAACTCGTACCGACAGCAATGATCGATATCAGTGACGGCCTCAGTTCAGACTTGATGCACGTTTGCAAACAATCCGGTGTTGGCGCATTTGTAGAAGAAGGTAAAATCCCCATCCATCCGGAGGCCAAGAACCTCGCTCTCGAGTTCAATATGGACCCTATCTCCAGTGCCCTTAACGGCGGTGAAGATTATGAATTACTTTTCAGCATTGATCCTTCAGATCTGGAAAAGATCCGCTTTATGCCCGGTGCATACATCATCGGAGAAATTACCGCTCCGGACGAAGGTATCACCTTACATACGACCGGTGGAAATGTCCACGACCTAGTGGCACAGGGATGGAAACATTTCTGACAGGCTTTCAAGTCTTGTAGTGAAAAGAGATTTGGTTTTAGCATATTCATTTTGTGTGAATGCATGCCAAATACTTTATGGTCTTACCGTTTTTCAAGTGTAATTCTTCGTAGAACGTCTTCACTTCAAGCTCTCGGGCATAAAGGGGGGAAGCGTAAATGTCTTCATTTTTATATTCTATCTCGAATGCGGAATGATCAGAAATACATTCTACGGCATATTGAAAGTAGTTCACGTCATCGGTCTTTAAGTGTACCTTTCCCCCTTCTTTCAGCAGGGCATCGTATTTATCCAAAAATGGCGGTGCGACAAGTCTGCGGTTCGGTTTGGCGTAAAATGGATCTGGAAAGGTGATCCAAATTTCATCTGCCTCACCTTTGGAGAAGTACAAATCAATGTATTCGATGCGGATTCGTAGAAATGCCACATTGTGTAATTTTTCATCCAAAGCGATCCTGGCACCTTTCCAGATGCGAGCACCTTTGATATCTACCCCGATAAAGTTTTGATGTGGATAGCGCCTGGCCATCTCGACAGTATATTCCCCTCGGCCACAAGCCAGTTCCACCGTTATAGGGTGATCATTTTGAAAAACCTGCCGGCCCCATTCTCCTTTTATTGAGACGGTTTCGAAAGGACTCTTTCGCAACATTGGCTCACCGGGCCCGGTGGTTTCAAGGACATTGGGGAATTTAAGTATATCACCAAACTTCTCAAGTTTTCTCCTACGGCTCATAGCTCTAATATGTATTGAATTACATTTGCCTGCAAATTTCGCTATGTCAGGTAAAGAATACAGGAATTTGTGCCTTCAATGTCTACCGGAAATAAAAGCAGTGGGTGACTTCATCAGAAACGAATTGGGTTCTGTACACTCTCGTGACATAGTGGAAAAGGGGATCAACAGCCTTGTAACTTATGTAGATAAGACTGCCGAAAAAATGCTTGTGGATCGACTGAGGCGCATCCTGCCTGGATCGGGTTTCATAACCGAAGAAGACACTGTTGCCCGTAGTGATAGCATTCTTCAATGGATAATTGATCCTCTCGATGGGACCAATAACTTCTTACACGGAATTCCGCATTTTGCAGTTAGCGTCGCTCTAAAATCCCATGATGATCTTGTGATCGGAATCATTCTGGAAGTTAACTCTAGGGACATCTATTATACATGGAAAAATGGTGGTGCCTTTTTAAATGACCGTCCAATCACCGTGAGTAGTACGACCGATATCAGAAATTCGATGATCGCTACCGGTTTTCCTTATGCCATCCCAGACCCAAAGCCCATCCTAAACACATTGGAGTATTTTATGATGCACGCGCGGGGAATGCGCCGATTTGGTGCAGCGGCGCTGGATATGGCATATGTAGCATGTGGAAGGTTCGATGTGTACTATGAGACCACCCTTAACGCATGGGATGTAGCTGCCGGGGCACTTCTCGTACGTGAAGCCGGCGGCACTGTATCGGAATTTCTACCCGGAAGAGATTTTATGCAAACAGGTCGGATCATTGCAACGAACGGACATCTCCATCAGGAAGTTCAAGGCATCATCGGTAAAAATTTCTCACCTTCGTAGATGAACCGGCAAGATACGTCTACTTATAGCTTATAGTTGGTTCCCCGGCATTAATTTAGTATTCAATAACGCAAGGCATTGAACCTAGTTGAAAACATAAAAATTGCTCTCCGATCCCTCAAGTCAAACTTTCTTAGGACTTCATTGACGCTTCTGATTATTGCGGTGGGTATTACTTGCCTGGTAGGCATCCTTACCGCCATAGATTCCATTTTGTTCTCTATGAGTGACAGTTTCAATCAACTGGGAGCCAACTCTTTCAACGTTCGACCACTCAGGGAAAACATGCAGAGCCGCAGGGAAGGGCGTACAACCAAAAGGGCAGAACCCATCATCTTTGAGCAAGCCATTGAATTCAAAGAAAGATTTCGCTATGGCTCATCCAAAGTTTCAGTTGAATCTTTCTGTACATCCAATGCCGAAGTGCAGCATGGTGACAAGGTGACCAACCCTACAGTGGTGGTGAGGGGGATCGACGAACACTATTTTGAGGTGTCCAACTACAATCTGGCAGAAGGTCGAAACTTTACGGCAGTCGAAGTAGAGGAAGCGGCCAGCAAAGCCATCATCGGGATGGATCTTGTGAATGAATTGTTTGACGAAAAACCCGAGCTGGCCATCAATAAGATCATTCAGATCAATTCCGACCGCTACAAAGTGGTCGGAGTGCTCGAATCAAAAGGGAGTTCTTTCGGGGACAACAGCGATAGAAGGATATTTATACCGATCATCAAAGCGAAAAGAATCTATGGTTTCCCCAATAAAAATTACAACGTTATTGTAGCTGTAAGCAACGCTACGGAATTGAGTGATGCCAAACTCGCGGCCATAGCTCCTATGCGCAATATTCGTGGTCTCAAAGCACACCAGGACAACGATTTTGAAATAAGGTCCAGTGACAGCATTCTCAACACGCTAAAGGATATGACACGAAATCTACGGTGGGGTACGATTGCCATTGCCATGATGACGCTGCTGGGTGCATCCATTGGGTTGATGAACATCATGCTGGTGACCGTGACCGAAAGAACCCGGGAGATTGGAGTATCAAAGGCCATAGGAGCTAAACGGCGAAACATCCTCATTCAATTTTTAACCGAGGCGGTAGTAATCACTCAGATAGGAGGAATTGCCGGAGTTTTCCTGGGCATCCTGGTAGGCAATGTTGTTTCCATACTTATCAAGAGCAACTTCATCATACCTTGGGCATGGATAGTACTGGCCTTCTTTGTATGCCTGATCGTAGGAGTCATATCTGGTCTTTATCCCGCACTCAAGGCATCGAGGCTCGATCCTATCGAGTCGTTGCGTTATGAATAGGCAGTGACTGACTTACCAGCCGGGGATAAAGTTGAGGCCGAAGACTACTCCACTGTCTTTTTGCAACGGATAGGCCCAATAAGGTTCAAGAATCAAAGCTCCGAATAAATTGATGCGTAGGGAAATCCCCGTACTCATTGCCAGGGCCGGTTTGAGAAATACCGTCTCTTGTTGGCTATTTGTGTAGGGCTTGCCGTCTTTGAAATGTCTGAACTCATCGAATGCCACCCCGGCATCAACGAAAAAGGACAGATCGGTGAAAAGCACATTCGATCCGATCAGCGTGAGCTGTTTAGGTCCTGTAAATGGAAGCCGAATTTCAAAGCTTGCCAGACCCATTTTATTACCGAGAAGCTGTTCGACTTGTATGTTGCCGAAGGTAGGATCACCAGGGCCGGCAGCATCAAAGACAAAATCATAGCCTCTGACAAATCCCCACTGTCCAATGAAAATCGGATAGATCGAACTCACATCGTTGTCAAATCTGGCATACGTCATGGCCCTGAAAGCAAACGATACCGGTTTTACCCAGACATATCTCCTGTAATCTCCTAAAAACCCGTAGTAATCGTTGATACCAAAATTGCGTTCTACTGATATTCTGAATCGTTGACCATTCAGTGGTGCCGTTAGACCAAAAAATGAATTGTCCCCGACGAGTGCAACATTCGCAGAACCCAGCATTCCCTTTCTCAGGGTGTAGTACTGATTGAAAACGATTTCATCTCCCAGGTCATCTCTTTTTGTATTAATACGGTCGATGAAGAAACCACCAGCATCATAGAGATACTGTTGTACATCCCACCTAAACGAACGATAGCCGATATCAAATCCCCCTTCCAATCTTAATGTCGAACTGAATGGAAGAAAAGAAAAGACGGAAGCGGTCTCATCGAATATCCTCAGCAGATTGATCTCTTGAACAATAGGAATAACAAAATTCTGACCATCCACCTCTATGGGAACATTGAAATCTACAAAACCATATCCTGTCCTTAGTGGTATATGCGATAAACCTCCACCCCACGCAAGGCGGTTGGTCCGATTAATATACGTCACCCTGCCACCAAAATCGTATATGTCCCCATTCAAGGCCAGTTGGGTAAACAACTGATGATTGCCAAGCATATCGCTGAAAAGCATATCTATCCCTCCCTGCAACCCCGTATAATTGCCAAAAGTACTGTTCGTAACGCCAATGCCTGCTCCTCCGCCTATATAATCCAGCTTGAAACTTGGTGTGTATTTTTTGTTCCTGAAGGCATCCGGGTCTATATAACTGTAGGTGTCCAGATTGTCCAGGTTTGCATTGACTATATTGGATCTATCAAGGTCAATCACGGGCAGGGTTCCTGCCGCAAAATCTACATCGTCTTTTTCGACCGGTTTATTGAGCAATCTCGTTGCGGGTGACTCCTTGATCATGTATTGGTCACCAAAGTAATGTGTAAACAGTACGCGGTCCCGGCGCCTGGATGCGGTCAGCACGGGAGAATACCTGGATATCCCGCTCAGCCCTGTGACAAAGTCTGTCATCTGCAGGATTTCACCTGTGGGAACCACATATTTGTACATATTTCGGTATCCATCCCTATCCGACATAAAGTATATGTTGTCTTCGTGATCATAAGTGGGGTTCAGATTATCCGCACCATGGAAAATATCGAGGATTTCAATTTCACCGCTGTCGTAATCCATGATGGCCAGGTCATAAGTCCAGCGTCCATGGGTCCGGCCTTCCTCAAAGCTGCGTTTGTCATAACTGAACACCAGTTTGCTGCCATCTGAAGAGAAGTAGGGTTGAATTTCAGAATACCGGTCATCGGTAAGTTGTCTTGCCCTTTTTGATCTAAGATCAAAAGCAAATAAGTCGGTCACCCCGTTCTGACTTCCTGTAAGTATAATTTCTTTTCCATCCGGTGACCAGGTGGGATTCGTAAATGCATTCAGTCTTGGGATAGAAAAGGTTTCTTTGGTATTTCCAGTTTCGACATCTTTGATGACGAGCACATTTTTGCCTTTTTTAAATCCCACAAAAGCAAATTCCTTACTATCGGGTGACCAGGCACCGGCTGATTCAAAGAAATTGATGTTGTCCAGGTCTGAATCCTTTATAAGGCTGGTCAACTTGCGAATGATCTTCCCGTCTCTTGCATCTGCAAGGAAGATGTCGGTTGAAAACAAGTCCTTCTCCGATAAGAAAACCACATACCTTCCATTGGGGCTTAGGGCAGGTGATACATTCAGCCTACCTGAGTTTTCTCTTGACAGCAACGTCTTGCCCAGGTCGCTTTCCTCGTTACCGTTGAGATAGGGCTCGTAGTAAGTCTTCAAGGCATTCTCAAAAAATCCGCTCAATGTTTTGAGGTTGACACCAAACACAATTTGTGATGCGTATTCCATTCCGTACTTGGCCGTATTCATAAAAAAAGGCTTGATGACTTCGTCACCATAATACCCCGTAAAGAATGACCAGGCCGCCTGCCCATAGCGGTATGGAAAATATTTTGGGTTGGCCATTTTCTGAAGACTCGGCAGATCGTCATTGATGATGGCATTGCGCATCCACATTGCAGTAAACGGATCTACCCGGCCGATGGACATGTACTCTGCCATTCCCTCTACCACCCAAAGGGGCAGATTGGCCAGGGACCGGATCGAAGTACTATCTCCTCCTATGATCATATTGAATTGGAAAGCGTGCACCAGTTCGTGGCCAAGAACCTGTTGTGTTTGTTGATTGGAAAAGGTGAGTGGCATAACCACCCTGTTTTTAAAGCCTTCGGTTACACCACCTGTACCCACACCAATTGCACCGCTGATCGTGTTGGTTTGTTGAAATTCAGCATGGTTGTCATACAGAATGATGGGATTCTTGAAAGGAATTGCGTGGTTAAGGAGTGATCCGTGCAAGTCGTACCACTGTTCAGACAACTGTCCGAACCAATCGACGGTCTCCTGATCGCGAGAGTAGTAATGCAGATCAAAATGCGGCGTTTCCTTTACCTTAAAATTGAAATTCTGATATCTCGGTTTGTTTCGACCGAAATATTGTGCCGACGCAAGGGTGGCCATCGTTAAAAGGAGGGCAACAAGGGTTATTTTTCTCATAGGTACAGCTTCTTTTACCTAAACAGTATGGGGGATTCTATTCTTGTGTTACTGTGTTTTAAACTCGTGTTAACAAATCTATAAAAGTCTGTCTACCGACTATTAACAAGTGGGAACACAACATGGTTTCAAAATGAAATGTGTACAAAATCAATTCTTAAACGCTTTCGCTCAAGGCAATGTGAATCCGCTGACATTTTGTCGTATCGTCAACTTTGCAAATGTCAAATTGGCCATTAAATAGTAGACTTTTTCGAATGGTCATACTTTTGATGGAATAGGATAGAGTGAAATTCAAATTTGACCCATGACATACGACAACTTTACCATAAAATCCCAGGAACTTATCCTCCGCGCACAGCAAATAGCCGGTGGACTCGATCAACAATCTGTCGATACGGCCCACATGATCAAGGCTTTATTTGAGATAGATGAACAGCTTGCAGGTTTCGTATTCAATAAGATGGGGGTAAACCTGATCCCTCTGAAAAAAGAAATCAACCGTATTATCGAATCGTTTCCGAGAATAGACGGTTCCGAAAAGCAATACCTTACCAATGATGCCAATCAAGCACTGAGCAAAGCCAAAAAGTATCTGAAAGAATTCGGAGATGAATTCATTTCAGTTGAACTCATCCTGCTGGGTATTCTCAACGGTAAAGACCGCACGGCCCAGACATTAAAAGATCTCGGTGCCACTGACGAGTCGCTGAGGGCGGCTATCGAAGAATTGAGGAAAGGAAGTAAAGTAACCGATCAGCATGGTGATAATACGTACAATTCGTTGAAGAAATATGCCATCAACCTGAATGAGCAGGCAGAATCGGGCAAGTTGGATCCCATCATAGGAAGAGACGAAGAAATTCGCCGAATCCTTCACATTCTCTCAAGAAGAAAAAAGAACAACCCCATATTGATAGGTGATGCCGGTGTTGGAAAAACAGCCATCGTGGAAGGCATCGCCTGGAGAATTGTCAAACAGGACGTTCCGGAGAACTTGCTTTCCAAAAAGATCTATGCCCTGGATATCGCAGCTCTCATTGCCGGAGCTAAGTTTAAAGGAGAATTCGAAGAACGCCTCAAAGCTGTGATCAAAGAGGTCAACAGTTCAGATGGCGAGATCATTCTATTTATCGACGAGATACATACCCTCATAGGTGCCGGTGGCGGTAGCGGTGCCATGGATGCTGCCAACATCCTAAAACCGGCACTGGCAAGGGGAGAACTCCGCACAGTAGGGGCAACAACTTTTGACGAATACCAGAAGTACTTTGAAAAAGACAAAGCCTTGGTACGGCGATTCCAGACGGTATTTATCGATGAACCAAGTGTAGAAGACACCATTTCTATCCTTAGGGGTATTCAAGACAAGTATGAAGTTTACCATAAGATCGATATTCTCGATGAAGCCTTGATCGCAGCTGCAGAGTTGTCGCATCGATATATTACAGAACGAAAATTGCCTGACAAGGCGATCGACCTCATCGATGAGTCGGCAGCAAAGCTGAGACTGGAATTGGATTCTGTACCCGAAGAAATCGATGAATTGGAAAGAAAGGTTAGACAATTAGAAATCGAAAAAGAAGGCATCAAACGCGAAAAGGACGACAAAAAACTCAAACGCATCAACGAGGACATCGCAAATGCAAAAGAGGCACTGGAGTCACGACGCGCTGCCTGGAAGAGCGAGAAAGAGATTGTAGATCACATCCAATCGATCAAAAAACAGATTGAAGAACTCGAACAGGAAGCTGAAAAGGCCGAACGCGAAAGCAACTTCGAAAAAGTAGCGAAGATCCGATACGGTGACCTCAAGGAAAAAGAGGCCATGCTAAAAGTGGCCGAAGAAAAACTTGAAAAGCTTCCCGAGGAGAGCAGGTTTACGAACGAAGAAGTGACCGCCAATGACATCGCGGAGGTGGTTTCTAAATGGACCGGCATCCCCGTTGCCAAAATGTTGCAAAGTGAAAAAGAAAAGTTGTTGAAGCTCGAAGACCAGATAGCGACCATGTTAATAGGCCAAAAGGAAGCAGTGACCGCAGTATCCGAAGCGGTGCGCCGAAGCCGGGCCGGGCTTCAGGATGAACAAAAACCCATAGGATCTTTCATATTCCTGGGACCTACAGGAGTAGGCAAAACTGAATTGGCCAAATCACTTGCCAAGGTATTGTTCAACGACGACAAGGCAATTACCAGAATTGACATGAGCGAATTCCAGGAAAAGCACTCTGTTTCCCGCCTGGTAGGTGCTCCTCCCGGTTACGTTGGTTATGACGAAGGCGGACAATTGACCGAAGCCGTGCGCAGAAAGCCCTATTCCATCATACTGCTCGACGAGATAGAAAAGGCACATCCTGATGTTTTCAATGTCCTCCTCCAGGTACTCGATGATGGAAGACTCACCGATAACAAAGGACGCGTTGCCAATTTCAAGAATACAATCATCATCATGACCTCAAACATGGGTGCGCAAACCATCCTCGAGAACTTCGAGGACCTTGCCGAAGTAGGTGATAAACACAAAGCCGATATCATTGAGACGACCAAAGTTGAGGTCTTCGAACTATTGAAAGATCATCTTCGCCCAGAATTTCTGAATAGGATCGATGAAAAGATTATGTTCCTGCCGTTGAGCAAAGAAGAAATCAAGAAAATCGCCGAACTGGTACTACGAAAAGTGAAAAACCAGCTTTCCTAGCGAAACATTATCATGGAAGTCAATGATAAAGCCATGGAATTACTGGCCGATTTGGGGTATGATCCTCAATTTGGCGCCAGACCGCTGAAAAGGGTGATCCAGAAAGAACTTGTCAATGAGCTATCCAAGCTCGTGTTGTCCGGTAAATTATCCGATGGCGATAAAGTCTTGATCGGTACAGATAATATCGGTTTTACGTTTGAAGTGATAGAAGTGCAAATCGATGGAAAAGAAGAAAAAACTGCTCAAGCTCCCGATGAATTGAAGGAAGAGAAAATCGCAAAATCAGCTTAAACTTTTTGGAGACAGGACCACTTCGTGTCTAACTTTTCCTTGATCGTACTATTGGGTGTCCTCAATCGGCCACTGAAAACATTGTGCCAAATGCTTATAGAATTCGGATGAAGCCTCTTTCATTTTGTCCGGGTATTTAAAAAAACAGTAGATCAGCAGGTTCAGCCTGTTGATCCAGTCAAACCCCAAGGTTTTTTTCACCTGTTCCACATCCAAATTGTAAATAGATAGAAAATAATCATCATTCAAATGGAATGCTTCCGGATAATCCAATCTGGGAAAGGCCAGGATGAAGACCGACACCGCAGCGTACAGCCCCAAATCAAAGAATTGGTCTTTAGCAAAGAATCCATCAACCAATTGTTGAAGTGACAGGATGATCACCCCATCCTCGAGGTGCGTCTCAAAGGTGTGAAGAAATTGGTATTGCGGACTGGCAAATGGATGCTGGTAAAGTATTATTTGATCAAAATGTATGAGCAGAAAATCGTCCAGGTGTAAGGTTATCATTATGAACTCTGTTGAGACCATCATTTTTAGATCTTCCGGCACCTCCAGGTCCTTTTTGCTTTTTAGTGTGAACTGTTTGATGTGTAAGAACAGTCCCAACCGTCGCTCGAATTTTACTTTTTGCTGATATGACAAATGGCGGTAAAAAGAAACGTAGTCATTGAGCCATTTTTTCATGGTCATGTCCAGTGTCGGCGGATGTCTTTTCCACCACCATAGATCGATTTGATGATGGAATACATAGATCAACACCAAACCAAAAACCCCGGGCACAAGTAATAATACATCAGCTATCCTGTATTCGTAAAAGAACGTAAAAAACAATGCGATCAACAGTGCAAATGGTATGGCCAATACCCGGGAGGGGTATGCGTTTTTGAATGGTTTGAAAATTGCATCGATCACATCTCGTGCTTTGATTCACATTTTGGCTGAAGTCCATGAAGAACCCAAGAATTAAAATAAAAAAAGCTGGCTTGCTCAGCCAGCTTTGTATTAGAGTTCACACATTCACCATCTCAAGGTGGCATGACCTCATAGGGTCATCGTGTTTCTTGGTCTCCTGTAAATATACATAAGGAGAACAACTTGTGGTACCTCCAGGAATCGAACCAGGGACACCAGGATTTTCAGTCCTGTGCTCTACCAACTGAGCTAAGGTACCGCCATCAACTGCCTTCGCAGCTATCAAAGGACTGCAAATTTATTCGTTTTTTCGAACATGCAAAATCCTTCGTTCAACGTAAAATTACAGCGCTTTTGTTATAAAAGTGTAATTTGACAATAAGTCCTACACAATGTTTGCCTCGGCCTTTGTTGATTTTGCTTTTGGTCAGCTCGAGCTGACTGCATCAGACCTTGGTCTTCGGTCCATCATGTTTTCTTCTGAACGTTTAGAAGACCATATAGATCGTGCCCTCCATCCTGTTCTAAGACTGGCAGAGCGTGAGCTTCAGGCGTATTTTAATGGCAGCTTGACTGCATTTTCGGTGCCGTTGGACTTGACCGGACATTCAGAATTCAACTTAAAGGTGTGGCAAAAGGTGCGGAATATTCCCTATGGGGAAACAAGGTCTTATTCAGACATCGCCGTCTCCATTGGCAATCACGATGCTGTCAGGGCTGTGGGATTGGCCAATGGACGAAATCCTATCCCCATTATTGTGCCTTGCCATAGGGTTATAGGCAACAATGGTTCCCTCACCGGATATGCCTATGGGCTTGAAATGAAACAATGGCTCCTGGAGCTTGAATGGCTTCGCAGAAAAACTCCCTCAGGAATGCTTTTTTAAACATCTAACAGCGATTGAATTAATGATTTTCAGAAAAATAAGATCGGTCACTGTACATAGAAGGGTCAACCATTGATTTATAGAGTTATGTCAAAGAGCCATGACAATTTATTCTTGAATAGGTCATTATTAGCTTAGTTGTAATCATGTCAAAGGAATCAACTAACCATTGAATCTGCCGGTATAAATGGGCCTCCCGACCTTAATTTTAAGGATTCGCGTAAAAGATTAGCGAATGGAACAGAAATAGAAAAGGACGCTGGTGCCAAGATGCTTTTAATTCAACCGGTCTTTTTGACAAAGGATAAACGTCGGCACTTTAACATCGAACGACATTCCATCGGAAGAAACCATTTGATAGGTGCCACTCATCTTGCCTATGTCTGTCGCCATCGGGCACCAAGACGAATAGCTGTGCGATTCTCCGGGGTGCAGGACAGGTTGTTGTCCGACGACTCCGTCGCCCTTCACCTCACGGATGTTCAATTCTGAATCGACAATAATCCAATGACGACTCATAAGCTGAACTGTCGAGTGACCTTTATTTTCTATGGTAATGACATAACTGTGCACATATTTACGCTCCTTTGGAATGGAATGTGCTTCTTCATATTGAGTGGTCACGCTGACCTGGATACCGTTGGTTGTACACGTATGCAATGTTCAGAATTTCAGGCGAAAATTATTACAAATTTGCCATACTTACAGGACATTGGCGAGCTGTTCTTTGATTTGATCGAGCTCAACCTTCATATCAACTACAGTCTGTTGAATGTTCGAAAATTGTGCTTTAGCTCCCATGGTGTTGATTTCACGTCCCATTTCCTGAGAGATAAAACTGAGCTTCTTACCCAGCTGATCGTTATCAGATTCCAATTCTGAAACAAAAAAGCGACAGTGCTGTTCGAGACGGACTTTTTCTTCGTGTATATCCATCTTCTCCAAATAGTAGATAAGTTCTTGCTCCATACGGTTCTGGTCTATGGTGTCACCGTTGAGGTGGTCCTGGATCAATCTGTTCAACTTTTCGGTGAGCTCATTCTTTCGATCGTTTTCATGGATGGCTACGTCATCGATCAGTTCAATAATGGTACTTACGCGGCCCATGAGATCCTTTTTCAGCGCCGATCCCTCCATGGCCCTGAAGTCCTGTAACTGGTCAAGGGCTTTATCCACGAGGGCAAGTACAAATTCAAACTCTTCGTCTGTGATGTCTTCCTCTTTTGTTTCGATCACATTGGGTATGCGTATAATGGTTTGAAGAAAGTCTTGGTGACTCAGGCCATAGCGCATGGCGAATGCGGACAAGTCGTGGTAGTATTTGTCTACAAGATTCATGTTCAGACCTACGTCGATGCTATCATCAGAGCTCAGGGTAATGACAAAATCGACTTTGCCTCGGTGCAACCTGTCGAGGATATATTTGCGTAATTCAATCTCCTTGGATTTAAAATGTGCAGGTACCTTAGCTCTCAGGTCCGTCGTTTTTCCGTTGAGTGCTTTGATATCTATGGAGTAGTTTCGCCCGTTGAAGATTCCTTTGGCCCTTCCGAATCCCGTCATCGAATACAGCATACTGCTTTATTTATTGACACTAAAGTAGATATATTATATTTTTCTTTTATATGTAAATGATTGAAAAAAATGCTCATTTATTAGGATAAACGAATAAAATTGCGAAATTTGCCTCGCTGCTAGAGCCAAAATGGCTTTCGTAACTGTTTAAAAACCAACTATTTATCCCATGCGAAAAGCAGACCTAGTCAACACCATTTCTGAAAAGACAGGCGTCCCGAAAGTAGATGTACTTGTCTCTATAGAAACATTTTTCAACGAAATTAAAGATACGCTTTCCGCTGGAGAAAACGTCTACATTCGTGGTTTCGGATCCTTTATCATCAAAAAGAGGGCGAGAAAAATTGGCCGTCACATCAAGAAAAACGTTGCCCTTGAAATACCAGAGCATTACATACCGGCGTTCAAACCCGCAAAAATATTCATGGATCAGGTGAAGGACAGTGTCAAAAGTCTGCCATCTGAGGATGCCGAAGATTGATGACCCGACCGCAGATTTACAGTACGACAGCTTTTATCGCCCTTTTCTTATTGCTCTTGTTTGGCTTTCGTACCAAGCCGTCTTCACTGCTGCGTGAAGAAAAAACGCGCATGCTTAACCTCCAGGCTACTGATATCTCCATATTAAAAAATGAAGCTTTCGGGACGATTGAGGGTCCAGATAAAGCGCGTATTCAAATACTTGAATCGAGGCTGGCCGAAGCGTCCGACTCAACACAAAAAATACAGGTGCTCGAAGAATTATCATCAGAATGGTTTCGGCTGGGCAAGTACTCGATGGCAGGATTTTATGCAGAGGAAATCGCAGGAATTACCAGCGACGCTGCGTCCTGGGGTATCGCAGGTACCACCTATGCGCTCGGTGCAGCACGGTCAACCATGGATAAAGAGAAAAAATACAACAGGGATAAATCCCTGGAAATGCTCGAAATGGCAATCAGTGAAGATCCCCAAAATCTGGAATATCAGATCAATAGAGCCGTGGTTCTGGCGGAGCAACCCGACTCAGATAATCCCATGAAAGGAATACAACTTCTTCTTGCTCTGAATAAAAATTATCCGGAAAACGTGCCTGTAATGAATAATCTTGCGAGATTTGCAATCCGGACCAACCAACTGGACAGGGCCCTTGAGCGATTGAACTATGCACTGGCTCTCGAACCTGACAATAGTCAAACCCATTGTTTGCTCGCCGAGTTGTATGAAAAAATGGGCGATACGGACACAGCGGCAGGATTCCGGATTAAATGTGACAATTAAAACATAATAAGTATATGCCTTGCGGTAAAAAAAGAAAAAGACACAAGATATCGACGCACAAGCGTAAAAAACGGCTAAGGAAAAACAGACATAAGAAAAAGAAATAATTTAGTCCTTAAGGGCTGAAAGGTATTTTCCGTTTAATAAACGGCAGGATTTACTCTCGGGGGCATGTCCCCCCTCTTTTCCCTGGCTGACCCGATCCACCTCGAATATCTCTCTGTATTTTAATGATTCCTGCCAAGGAGAGCTGTGCTCGCCTTAAAAAATGTATGTGTGGAGAAAGAATTAATTATTAATTCTACCGGTAAAGCTGTGGATATAGCAATTCTCGAAAATCGCAGACTGGTAGAACTGCATAAAGAAGAACTAGGTAGCTCATTTAATGTCGGAGACATTTTTTTAGGGGTAATCAAGAAGACCATGCCCGGCCTTAATGCAGCTTTTGTTGAAATCGGGCACCCGCGGGATGCCTTTCTTCACTACACCGATTGCGGGCCAAAATTGTCTTCAATAACAAAATTCACGCAAGGTGTAGCGCGAGGAAAAATCAAAGTTTCCAAACTGGACAACTTTGCCATTCCAAAAGATATCGACAAGAAAGGAAGCATAGAGCAGGTCCTTAAGCGAGGAGATCTTTTACTCGTGCAAGTATTGAAAGAACCCATCTCTACGAAAGGACCCCGCCTATCGTGTGAAATAACCATTCCTGGACGATACGTCGTGCTCAGTCCTTTCAAAAATATGGTAGCCGTTTCAAAAAAAGTTTCTACCGAAGAAGAAAGAAGCCGTCTCAAAAATCTGACAGAGTCCATTAAACCTAAAAATTTCGGTGTAATCGTCCGCACTGCTGCCGAAGGCAAAAAAGTGCAGGACATACATGAAGACATTCTGAGCCTTGTAAACAAATGGGACCAGATTTTTCAAAAATTGGTTGGGGCGCGTCGCCATAAAAAAGTACTCAAAGAACTCGATAAAACCGAGACCATACTTCGCGATATTCTCAACGAATCATTCAACAGAATTGTCGTTAATAACCAGGAGACATACGCCAACCTGAAAGACTTCCTTGCGTCATTTTCCAAGGATAAAGTAAAGCTCCTCAATCATTACAAAGGCAAAAGATCGGTATTTGACCATTTTGGCGTAACCAAACAAATCAAATCCTCCTTTGGCAAGACTTATACCATGCGCAGTGGAGCCTATCTCGTCATTGAGCATACTGAGGCCATGCATGTAATAGACGTCAACAGCGGACCTAAAATGAAACGCACGGACCAGGAAAGCGCTGCACTCTCTGTAAACCTTGAAGCGGCCGAAGAAATCGCTCGACAAATGAAATTGAGAGATCTCGGAGGCATTGTTATTATCGACTTTATCGATATGAGGCATCCTGAAAATAAGGCAAAACTTGTCAAGGCCTTTAAAAAATACATGTCCACTGATAGGGCCCAGCACACCATTTTACCATTGACGAAATTTGGCCTTATGCAGGTCACAAGACAACGTACGCGGCCCGAGGTAGTCATAAGCACCGCAGAAGTTTGCCCATCTTGCAAAGGGACCGGTACAGTCACTCCCTCAGTATTGGTCACCGACGAAATCGAGCGCAATCTCACCTTTATCTGTAACGCTCGTCCAAAATCGAAGGTCAAACTCACGGTACATCCTTTTGTCTACTCACACCTGACCAAGGGCTGGCCCAGCCAACGCATGAAATGGTTCTTGCGCTACAATAAATGGGTGGCTATCAGTGTAGATGCCGACTACGCACTCAATGAATACAAATTTTTTGATCAGAATGACGATGAAATTCGTACCAACTGATTCCTTGTGAATTCTCTCACATTCCTCGATGACTACAAGAATAAACGAATCATTGTAGCAGCACTCAACTGGGGCCTGGGACACGCTGCCAGGTGCATCCCTTTGATCCGGGTCCTCAAAAAAGAAAACGAAGTCATCCTCGCCTCTGATGGTCTGGCACTGGAGCTACTGAAGAAAGAATTTCCCAGGGCTCCTTTTGTAGAACTTCCTTCTTATAACATCCATTATCGCGGCAAATCATTTATGCGAAACATGTTTTTCCAGGCACCGAAAATCACAGGCGCCGTAAGCCAGGAAATGGCACTCGCTGATGAACTGGTCAGAAAATATAACATTTCGATGATCGTATCGGATCACAGGCTCGGCTTCAGATCGGATGATTGCCCATCCGTGATCCTTGCGCACCAGATACAAATTCAATCCTCCTTCGGACCGCTGGGTATTGTTGGTAGCAAGCTCAATAAATACTTCATCAACCAATTTGACAAGTGCTGGATTCCGGACTACGAAAATGAAACGATGACACTGGCTGGCGATCTATCCAGACCTAGAGGATTGAAGCGTTTCTCTTTCATCGGTCCTGTTTCTCGTTTTTCATATGGCCAATCCGATTGTGACATAGATGTCCTGGTCTTACTGTCTGGTCCGGAACCTGCCAGGACACGGCTCGAAGAAAAGGTACTAAAATTATTGTCACACCAAGACTTTAAAGTGGTCGTCGTAAGAGGAAGCCAAAACAAATCGGCGACTGGATCGAGCGAAATCGAATACATCGATCTTGCCTGCACCGATGTCCTGGAAAATCTCCTTCACCGTTCCACAGTGGTTATAGCCCGAAGTGGATACAGTACGATCATGGATCTTGTAGCAACCAGGAAAACGGGTATCCTGATCCCCACTCCAGGACAGACTGAACAGGAATACCTTGCAAGGCACCTTTCCAATCACGAAGGCTTTCATTTTCTTGATGAAGAAGAATTGAATTCAGGAAGTATGAAATTGATTGCTCAGCTGTTGAACTGATCCATGGTGTTCTTGATACCGGCCGCAGTAAAACTGAGTATGGCGTCGCTAGCGTTTTTGATAAAGGTCCCCAGCCTTTCGCGCTCCTCATCTGACCAGGACCCCAAGACGTAGTCGACCTGCTCACCGGGATAAAATTCTTTCCCAATTCCGAGGCGAAGACGAGCAAAATTCTTGCCAAGGTGCTGAATGATGTCCTTCAGGCCATTGTGTCCCCCGTCACTCCCTTTACCCCGAAGTCTTATCCTGCCAAAATCCAGGTTAATGTCATCTACAACAACAAGTACGCGATCCGCCGTAATATTTTCTTTCTGCATCCAGTACCTGACTGCTTTACCACTTCTGTTCATATAAGTGGAAGGTTTCAGTAAGACAATAGTCTTGCCCCTATACTTGATTCTTGCAATGTCTCCCAACTTTACCGTGTCAAATTTTGACCCAAAATCTTCGGCCAAAACCTCCACAACCCTAAATCCAATGTTGTGCCTGGTATCTTCATATTCAGATCCAATATTCCCCAAGCCCGCCACTAAGAATTTCATCCTATCGTTGTTATCCTTTTTTCTTCCGAATAAATGACGAAAACACATCTTCCCCGCTTTCGGGCTCAAAGGTAATGTGTTCTTATAAATCGTTTCGATCGCTCTTCTATGGAATCGGCATGATCTTAAACGAAAGATCGCAATGCCATACCGTTTCTTCAAGGCTTCTTATGAACCATCGAAACAATTTTTCGGTATTCGCATTACAATACTGATCTTTGCAGTGGTGAGTAATCTTCAGCGGTTAAGAGAGGTTTATTCAAAGGATGAGCGCATAGCTCTGATTGGGAAAGCTATGTCCATCGATGAAGGATCTGCCGCTTGTCTGAAGCTTTCCAATCTTGTTGGCGCACAAGAAGCCTTAGTAATCCTGGCAACACGTGATTTTGGTATGTTGAACCATCTGTTCATTGCCATTGATAAAGAGGAAGCAGCATATCTTCAAAATACATTAGACAACCTTCATCCGGATCATCCGGTCTCCTTCTTTCCGGATTCATTCAAGCGGCCCATGCGCTTTGAGGAACTGGATAGCCATAACATTCTCCAGCGGACCGAAGCAATAAACAGGATCAATTCAAAGGGTCGTGCAGGAGAAATCCTCGTCACCTATCCCGAAGCACTTTTTGAAAAAGTCGTCAACCCCGACCTCATCAATGCACACCGCATAGAAATAGAAAAAGGTGAATCCTTGGACTTGGAAACCATCATTGAGCTCTTGGTCGAGTATGGTTTCGACCGAACTGACTTTGTTTTTGAACCAGGACAATTTTCCATACGGGGCGGAATTATTGATATCTTTTCTTTTGGAAATGAATGGCCCTACCGGGTCGAGTTATTC
>JBFKOL010000024.1:0-24360 GCA_041628815.1 Saprospiraceae bacterium
CTGTCGCGGATTTCAAAGTTCCACGGAACCTTTACTGACAATTGGCCTTGGCTCAGTTGAAAAAATTGACAGCCTGGTAGTTTATTGGCCCGGTGGGTTCTGCACGATACTGACCGATGTGGATGTCGACCGGTGGCTTAAGTTGGATCAACCCACCGGGTTGTGTAATGAGATAACATCTCCGACTTACGGACCTACACTATTCAAAGAAATCAACGCTTTCCATGGCGAAGCACCAAGACATGTTGAAAACTTGTACAGCGATTTTGACATCGAGCCGCTCATGCCACGCATGGTATCGACAGAAGGACCTGAAGTGCTCATTGGAGATATCGATGGTAACGGATCAGAGGATTTTGTTCTTCTGGGCGCTAAAGGGCAGGAGGACCAGTTATTTGTCCAAGCCAACAACGGCCTTTATAGTAAGAAATCTATCCCTGCACTTATCCAGGACAAAGACTATGAAAGCACATGCGGCTTGCTTGAGGACCTGGATGGCGATGGTGATCTAGATCTGTTGATAGGGTCTGGTGGTAATGATCCCCTGGCAGGACCGGAGAAACATCTTCTCAGGATATACCTCAACTCCGGAAGCGGGCAATTTCAAAAAGCTGCCAACGACTTCATGACTGCGCTTGGCAACTTTTCAGTGATCGAGCCCATCCAGCTGAGCCCCAACCGAAAGGGTATTTTTATAGGTGGACGACTTGTCCCGGGCAACTACGGTCTCGACCCGAGGAACTTCTTTTTCGTCCAGGAAAACGGGGGTCCCTGGGCCGACGTGACCACTGAAGCCACCGGAAAAACTGGCATGGTGACGGATGCTTTGGCCATAGATCTCGACAACGATGGTGATGAAGATCTCGTCGTTGTCGGAGAATGGATGCCGATCACCATCTTTGAAAATGTCAACAGCATTCTTGTCCTACGGGGCACAGTCACAGGCAGCCATGGGTGGTGGCAGTGTGTTGCAAAAACCGATGTCAACAACGATGGCTACCAGGACCTCGTGGCAGGCAATTGGGGACTCAATTCCAAGTACCAGGCCTCCGTCCAAAGACCCATGCGCATGTTGATCAATGACTTCGATCAAAATGGAAAATCGGAATGCATCATCCAATGGTATGCACCAGAAGACGAGGCCCCTACCCTTTTTGCATCGAAAAATGACCTGACCGGCCAACTGCCGGCTTTGAAAAAAGTGATCTTAAAAAATGCACAATATGCAGAAAGCAATCTCGAAGACTTGTTTACACGAGAACAGATACAATCAAGCCTTACAAAATTTACGAATAACTTCCGGTCATCGGTACTGATCAACAAGGGTGATTTTAGGTTTGACCTCTTATCGCTGCCTGGAGAAGCTCAGGTCGCACCGGTTTTTGCCATCGAACCAGGTGATTTTGACGGAGACGGAAACGCAGATCTTATCCTCGGAGGCAATATGTTTGGCCTCAAACCGGAAGTAGGACGTCTCAATTCTTCCAGAGGCCTCATGCTCAAAGGATCGGGCAACGGCCAGTTTGCTGTCCTGGGACCTCTCCGCTCCGGAATAGAAATATCCGGCGAGATAAGGGACATCAAAACCATCAAAACGACCAACCAACGCAATGTTTTAGCAATAGCTATGAATGACAATGAGTTGAAACTTTATGAATACAAATAGATTTTATGCCCTGAGGGCTATGTTGATGATTGTTGTCCTGGGTTTAACCAGTGGTTGTTCGGACCAGAAAACCCTTTTTAGCCTGGTTAATCCATCTCAAAGCGGCGTCCATTTCTCCAACCGTATCACGGAAAGTGACACCCTCAATATCCTCGACTACGAATACATTTACAACGGCGGTGGCATTGGCATTGGTGATTTCAACAACGACGGACTTCCTGACTTCTTTGCCACGGGTAATATGGTAGACAACGCTCTTTATCTGAACAAAGGATCCATGCGCTTTGAAGATATTACGAAAGCAGCGGGTGTGGCATCATCTGGCCAGTGGAGCTCCGGGGTCGCTGTTGTAGATATCAATGCTGATGGATGGGAAGATATTTACGTATGCAATACGACCCACCCTTCCCCCGAACGTCGAAAGAACAACCTCTACATCAACCAGGGAACGGATCAGAACGGGATACCCGTATTTATTGATATGGCAGCGGCTTATGGACTCGATGATGATACTTATTCCGTGAATGCGGCATTTTTTGATTACGACAATGACGACGATCTTGACGTTATCGTGATCATCAATGAGATGGGCGATACGAGGTACCACAGCCAGTACAGGGCTCCGGAACAAAGGAAGTTCTATCAACGCATCGACAAACTTTTTCGCAACGACGCAAGAGGAGATGGTCATCCGGTGTTTACAGATGTCAGCGCTGAAGCACAAATCAACAAGCCGGGATTCAGCCTTGGAGTAAACATAGGTGACTTCAACAAGGACGGATGGAAGGATATCTATATCAGCAACGATTTCCTGTCAGACGATTTGCTCTACATCAATCAGAAAGATGGTACGTTCAAAGAATTGGCCCGGGATCTTCTCAAGCATACATCCCATTCTGCCATGGGCGTAGATGTCGGAGACCTTAACAATGATGGTTATGATGATATCGTGGTTCTGGACATGCTCCCCGAAGACAACCAGAGACAGAAGCGACTGCTGGGGCCTACCAATTACTCGTTCTACCTGAACAACGAGCGATTTGGATACTCCTACCAGTATGTACGAAATACCTTGCAACTGAATAATGGACTAGACACCGCTACAAGCCCCCAATTCTCTGACATCTCCTTGCATGCAGGAATTGCAGCTACAGACTGGAGCTGGGCGCCCGTCATAGCCGACTTTGATCGTGACGGGTACAAGGATCTCATTGTAACCAATGGATTCCCGAAGGACGTCACGGACCGGGATTATATGGAATATAAAAGCGACAGCCATCTCTATGCGAGCAAGGAGTCCATGCTGGCACAGATACCTTCAGCCAAAGTCCCCAATTATGCCTACCGCAATAACGGTGACCTTACCTTTGAAGATGTCAGCGCAAAGTGGGGTATGAATTTTCCATCTTATTCGAATGGGGCTGCTTACAGTGACCTGGACAACGACGGTGACCTCGACCTGGTCATCAACAACATCAATGATTCCCTTTCTATCCTTCAAAACCATCTCGATCAAGCCAAAGAGAAAAATAACTACATCATCCTGAAACTTGAGGGCAAGAACCCCAATATTGAAGCCATTGGCGCCAGGGTCAAGGTGGAATTAGAGGACAGAATGATCTGGCACGAACATGCCGTGTTCAGAGGTTATCTTTCCTCACACGACAAAAGAATCCACATAGGTGTCGGAGGCATACAAACTGTGCATTCGGTCGAGGTGTTCTGGCCATCAGGGTCATCTACAGTCTTGAATAATCCCGGCATCAATACCACCCTTACCATTTCCCAAGCCGATGCGGGAACCAAGTCCATACCGAGCAAAGAAATTACCACCCAAATACCCTTAATGACGATTGATACTTCATGGAAATTGCGTCATGTCGAGGATGATTTCATCGATTACAACATACAACCATTGTTGCCCCACAAGCTTTCTCAGTATGGTCCTTCTCTTTCCACCGGTGATATTGATGGCGATGGCATGGATGAGTTGTACGTTGGGGGCCCCGCATTTTTTAACGGATATATAGTGTCGACAAGTAAATCGACAGGATCATTCCGGATTGACACCTTGTACAGTCATGATAAGAGGGCAGAAGAACTCGGTACCTTAGTCTTTGATGCCGACCGTGATGGTGACAATGACCTCTTCGTGGTTACAGGAAGCTATGAATTTAAAGAGGGTGATACCATTTTACAGGACCGTTTTTACGAGAATATCGGTGGTCGGTTAACGCTCCGGCGCAACGCCCTTCCGCCCTATCTGTCGAACGCTCTTTGCGTCAAAGGGGCAGATTTTGATGGCGATGGTGATATAGATTTGTTTGTCGGTGGCAGGGTCGTGTCGGGCAAGTACCCGGAGCCTCCACAGTCGATATTGTTGGAAAATGTCTCTTCTACAGAATCAATACGTTTCGTCTTGTCGGAGAAAATACCGGGCCTTGAGACTTTGGGAATGGTCACAGATGCCCTATGGACCGATGTCAATAATGATGACCTTGTTGACCTCATCGTTGTCGGGGAGTTTATGGAGATAACAACTTTCATCAACAAACCTCCTGGCTTCGAGCGGACCATTTATCCTTCCCTGAAAAACCTGAAAGGTATGTGGAACAGCATCGCTGCGGGAGACTTTGACAAAGACGGAGACGTGGATTATGTTGTCGGTAACCTCGGCACCAATACATTCACTGATATAAGTTCAGAACACCCCTACCGCATCTACGTGAATGATTTTGACAAAAACGGGTCTAAAGATGCCCTGCCCTTTGGCTATCTCAAAGACGAAAAAGGGAAATTCAGGGAGTACCCGCTTAGTGCCAAAATGGACCTGGTCAGTGAAATCAACGAAGTACGGAGAATGTATCCGACACACCATGAATATTCCTATGTAGACCGGAAAAAGATGATCACCGCGAAGACCATGCGCGAAACGGTTGTGTATGAAATGAATACACCGCACAGCCTGGTCCTTATCAATAATGGGAATGACTTGATGCCAAGGAAGTTGCCGCATACCGCTCAGCTGGCACCACTGTATGGAATGGCAGTCTTAGATGTCAACCACGATGGGCACCTGGATATTTTAGCCGTGGGTAATGATTTTGGAAGTGAGCTGATCTATGGCAGGATGGACGCATTGAATGGGCTTGTATTGTTGGGTGACGGGGCTGGGCATTTTCAATCCTTGAATATGGGACAATCGGGATTTTATGTCCCCGGTGATGGTAAATCTCTCACCATCCTGGTCCGGGAAGAAATCGTCTCTTTGATTACAGGAATGAATAAAGGACCCCTATCAAAGTTTGACCTCACCCTCTCACCGAAATACATAAAGGCTGAAGCTGATGACTGTCGCGCATTGATGTACGAGGATGATACTTTCTGGGTACAAGAGCTCTACTATGGACACAGCTTTCTGTCACAACAACCTAGGATATTGTTCGTCCCTGATAGCGTCAACCGAATCGAAATCATCAAAAGCACGGGTGACAAAAGGACACTCGACACAATCAATTGATGGGATTTACCACAACAGTATTTAAATGCGGTTTGTCCACTTCTCTGGCGCTTTTACTGGTCATGACCTATGGCAGCTGTAAATTGTCGGATCCTGAAAATAATGCACCAGCCGTAGTACGAGCCAACTGCGGAAGCTGCCACCTCGTGCCGGAACCTTCCTCACTTACATCTGAAATCTGGCGTGACGCTGTGATACCACAAATGTCTGAATACTTTTTATGGACTGAAAGATCGACGCTATACCCATATGCCAACAAGGCTTTTTACCGGCTTAAAGGACAAATACCAATGAACGACCGTGTATGGTCCACCATCATGGATTATTATTTGGAAGAAGGCTTAGATAGCGTGCGTTTGAGACCCGAAGCCTCTATACCGGTCCAGGACTTATTTCGCGAAGAGTTGGTCAGGCTAAACGGCGAAAAACCCGAGGTGACAGCCCTGTCCATTGACCCCGGTAAAAACCTGGCAGTTGCTCATCATGGTCTGCTTACCGTGCTGGATCCGGACCTTCAAAAGAGCAGGAAATACGATATCCAAACCCAGGTGACCCATATTGTACGGGAAGAGCCGCGAAATAACCTCATGCTTTTAGATGTTGGCCAACTGGATCCCCATGAGGGATCCCTTGGAGGCATTCAAATGTTAAACCTGGACAGCGGAGTCAAGGAGCAGGTTCTCTCCGGCCTGCAGCGACCTGTGAGGGTAAAGATGACGGGAGACACCATGTACGTCGCTGAATTCGGATATTACACGGGTAAGATGTCGCGTCATATTCTCGACAGTGAACAGAAGCCTGATATCCTGCATACTTTGCCGGGAACCTACAAAATAGAATATGCCAAGGTTGGACTAAATGAAGAAAAACAATTGGTATTCACACTGGGACAGGGCCAGGAGGGCTTGTATTCATTAGATAACCGTGACAGTATTAAAGCACTGCTAAGATTTCCGCCAGAATACGGGCTGAGTGACATGGATGTTGCCGATCTGGATGGTGACGGACTGGATGAATTCCTGATCGCCAATGGTGATAATGCGGATTATTCGATTATGCCGAAGGCCTTTCACGGGGTACGCGTTCATCGCCAGGAAGGCGATGGTAGCTTCAGAACGGTTTTTGAATATCCGGTTTATGGAGCCACGCAGGCGCGCTTTATCGACGCCGACCGCTCAAATGGGCTCGATATCATCGCTTCCTGTTACTTCAGCGAAAGGGGCAACGAGTCCATCGTTTTATTACTGAACAAAGGTGGTTTCACCTTCGATGCATACCGATTCGACCAGGCTCCTCAAGGAAGGTGGATGGTCATGGAAGTGGCAGATGTCAATAGTGACGGATGGTCCGATGTGGTCATCGGCTCCTACACTGCGGGACCACACAAATCCGAAGAAAGAACCGAAGACCAGAATGCAGATTTGTTACTATTAATGAATAGGGGCAGAAAAGAACAGTGAGGAAAGCACAGACATATAACACAAGCCGTTATAACCCTGTGGCGATTAAACTTTATCTGTCAAGATCACTCCCTGCTATTCTTGCAGCGCTGACTTTATTCGCCTGCCAAAACAGTACCGATATCGCCTGGCGTTTTCAATCGCCGGATCACGGTAGCAATTCAACTCCCCGCTTCAGGGACCTTACACAAGACGGGATTTTTGACGTCGTATTCGGAGCAGGAAAACACGAACATGAAGAAGCACCAAATGGAATCGTTGCACTGGATGGTCAAAATGGAAAACCCTTATGGACTTTTCCTTCCAGGGATCAAATCGTCGGATCCGCCAGTTTTGTCGATATCGATCGCGACGGAACAGATGATGTGGTAATAGGTGGTCGGTCCCGGCAACTTTATGCCATAAATGGGGCCACTGGTGATCTTTTATGGGAAGTTCCTGTGGATACATCCACTAAAGCCAGAAAATTGATCAAATACAATTTCTACAACTCACAAATAACAAAGGACTATGACAATGATGGTCTTGGAGATATCCTTATATCCAATGGAGGGAATGTCTGGGCCTTACCCGGTTCGGACCTGGGGCGAGAAGCCGGCGTACTCATGATACTCTCTTCATCAGACGGCACGGTTATAGCTGCCGATACCATGCCCGACGGAAGAGAAACCTATTTCTCGCCAGTAATACTGAACGCAGATTCTCCGGATCCTGAGATTATTTATGGGACGGGGGGAGAAACCCATAGCGGCCATCTTTATCTCACCAAATTTTCCAGCCTGCTCAAAAACGATTTATCAGGTTCGCGAGCGTTGATGTCTGAACAGGGACACGGATTCATTGCCCCTGTTGTTGTTGATATGAATGAAGACGGAATTAATGACATTGTGGGCATCTCGCATGCCTCCACCATATATGCCATTGACGGTAAAACCAAAATGCCCATATGGCAAAAGAGCATCCCAAACACTGAATCGTCATCGATGCCCGCCGTTGGTTATTTCCGGTCGATCGATTCACCAGATGTCTTTGCTTTTGTCAGCATCGGTTCTTTTCCGAGAAACACGGGTACGATAGCCGTATTGCTCGACGGTACATCGGGTAACATAGTAAAAGCGGATACAATTGGTTGTTTTGGATTTTCATCTCCCATTACCGCCAATTTGGACATCGATCCGGAATCAGAAGTGATTGTAAGCACCAATACATACAAAGGCTGCAGCATCTTGTTCAACGACAACATCACCGAGCTTTACATGATAGATTACGGTGCCGACGAGGCTTTCAGGGTCCTTCAATCCCATGAAGGAAAAAACCTTTCAATCACACCGGGCATTGTCGACCTCAATTCGGATGGCAGGATGGAGTTGATTTACGGCGTCCAGAATAATTTCACGACCATCTTTCTAATGTACGGTATGAATTTGGTGGCCGCTCCGCTGGACATGTCATTTCATTCGATAGGATGGGATACGTACATGGGTACGAATTATGACTGTACAATACTTGGCAATTGATGAATGATCGATTGTTCAATATTGTGTCATCAATTGCACCCGATTCCAATTTTTGTGCGATTTTCACAACTTCCTCATAAAAGTAGGACAGAACAATCCAATATGCCTTTATATCTGATGGTATGGTCGATGATCTTGTTGCTTCTGATGCAAGGTGTACCGGCATTTTCACAGGATTTACTTCGGGATGCAGTGCAAATCGGTACGGATCAGTCGCAATCTGATCTGGTGACGCTTAATGGAAAGGTAATTGATGCTCAGACGGGCGAGGCGATCATAGGCGCCACGATTTTGTTTGTAGCTGATCAGGGGGGAACCGTGTCAGAATCGGATGGATCCTATGTGTTCGAATGTTCTCCGGGCAATCAATTGGTGCAAGTGTCGTATCTGGGATATGCTTCATTGGAGATTGATCTAACGATTTACCAAGACGGGGAATGGGACATACGCCTTACCAAAACCAGCGTTCAGCTGGACCAAGTTATCGTAACCGACCGATCGGCACAGCGAAACCTGCAAAACAGTATAGCTGGCGTAGAGACCCTGAGTTTAACGGCTCTTCAGCAGCGATCACAACTCCTGGGTGAATTGGATGTTTTGCGGAGCATACAAACACTTTCAGGAGTTACTAGCGCCGGAGATGGGGCGTCCGGTTTCAACGTTCGGGGAGGCAATGCGGATGAGAACCTGATACTTCAGGATGGTGCCCTCATTCTTAACCCTACACACACATTGGGCTTCTTCTCCCTATTTCATCCGGACCTCATACAATCCGTTCAGCTTTACAAAGGCAATCAACCTTCTTATTACGGCGGAAGGCTTTCTTCCGTTCTCGATGTTAACTTGAGGGATGGAGACAAGGAAGACTGGAAAATCGGCGGTGGCATTGGTCTTGCAGCATCTCGCCTGACCGTTGAGGGACCCATCAAAAAAGGAATGGCATCGGTACTCGTCGGTGGCAGGTTCAGCTATATGGATTACCTGCTGAATCTCGTCAAAAACATCAATGTCAAGAGAAGCAAAACCTTCTTCTATGACCTCACGGCGAAGGTGGATGCGCGAATCTCCAACAAGACCAGTTTAGACATTTCAGCGTTTATTAGTGAAGATGATTTCCAGTTTGGCCAGGAGGTCAACTTTAACTATAGTACCAAAACGGCGAGCGCAAGGTTGAGTCATCTATTTACGGATAAGTGGAGTGCTAATCTATCTGTCAACATTGGCGATTACGAAAGTGCACTATTCGATATTCAAGGGAATGATCAGTCGAGATTTTCGAATGGTGTCGGTTATTTTAGGGGTACCTTGCGAAGCTTGTTCCAGGTTTCCGAAGACTTAAGGGTGGGAGGCGGTATTGCCCTGGAAGACTACACTGTCAGGCCCGGTACGCTTACACCGGAAGGCGCTTCATCGAGCGCCGTGTCAGAAACCCTGCCGCACGAAAGAGGCCAAGCATGGATTCCTTTCGCTCAGGTAGAATGGCAATGGGGCGATGTCCTGAACCTCTACGCCGGTATCCGTTATACAGCCTACTCCAAGAAGGGCCCAGGAGAAGTAGCCATATACGAGGAAGGTCAATTCCGGTCTGAGCTCAGCACGCTGTCAAGTGAGGTGTTCAATGCCGGAGATAACATTGTAATTTACAACGGTCTCGAACGTCGCCTTGGAATCAGCATAACCCCGGGTGAGAACACGGCGATAAAAATGGGTTATCATCGAGGCTTTCAGTATCTGAGCCAGATATCAAACACGGCTTCGGCTACACCCATAGACCTATGGAAATTGGCCGATACGCACATCGAGCCCCAGACAGCAGACAACTATAATTTTGGTATATTCAAAAATTTCCGTGACCACACCTTTGAGTCTTCTGTCGAACTTTTTTACCGCGATCAACAAAACTTGATTGATTATAAAGATTTTCCTGACTTGTTGTTAAATCAATTCATCGAACGCGAAGTGGTTTTTGGTGATGGACGCGCCTATGGAGTGGAAATTAATTTCAAGAAGAATACCGGCAAATTTAAATACGATGTCAATTACACTTTCTCCAGGTCGGAGAGAAAGGTTACCGCTGACGCAACCCAGGACGCCCTGAACATTGGCAACTGGTATCCTTCCAACTACGACAGGCCTCACTCCCTTAACCTGAATATTTCGCAGGCAATTGCAGAGAAAGGTACGCTGTCGATAGCTTTCAGCTACAGCACCGGAAGACCTGTCACAGCCCCCATTTCCAACTTCAAAACGGACAACATTCTGAATGTCCCCCTGTTCTCACAGAGAAACCAGTTCAGGATTCCGGATTATCACCGGCTTGATATAGCCTATACAATAGGACCTTTCACCGGCAAGAATCGCAAATCGGAAAACCGGCTCGTATTTTCAATATATAACCTCTATAGCCGTAAAAATGCCTATTCCGTCTTCTTCAGGCAGCGGGCATTCCAGAGACTTTCCACCTTCCGGATAGCGACGCTTGGTTCGATATTTCCTTCAGTCACTTACAACTTTACGTTTTCATGAAAGAGCGACTGCATTGGTTATTGGGATTAACGCTGTTAGTACTTCTTATGTCGTGCATCGATGAAATCACCCTTGACCTCGATACCGAAGAGCGGTTTCTTATCGTAGGAGCCCAACTGTCTGACCAACCGGACACTTACGACATTACACTTAATCAAAGTCCCATCATAGGCGTCGGTACCGACAACATACTCGATCCCGTTATTGGTGCAATGGTTTTCCTGGAAGATGACCTAGGAAACACCATCGGTTTTATCGAAAATGACACTTTTCCGGGCACCTATTCTGCCTATCTGGAACTGGAAACAGACAGGCAGTATCGACTAAACCTTATACTTTCTGACGGGATAATAATCGAAAGCACTCCGGAAAGAATACCCGAATCGAAAGCAATTATCACAGAATTGGATTTCGACGTGATGGAAGTAGAGCTCATCAATGAATCCGGCAATGTCGGCGTGCAGGAATTCGTCGAACTCTATGTCAACAATGCACCGTTTGCCGAACGGACCTATTCAAGATGGAGGGTGGAAGGAGAATATCAGTTTATCGAAAAATATCCTCGTGCCTTGAATCCGCGCAACTGTTACATTAAAGACAATGTCGACCTCAACAATGTAAGAATAGCAAACTCCGAAGACTTTCAAAATGGGGAGATCATCGATTACCCCATTCTGAGGACCGTGTTCAACGACCGTTTTAATATCGTTTATCTTTTCAATGTTTATCAACACGTCATAAGCCGGCAGGAATTCGAGTACTGGCAAAACATACAGCAGCTTATCAACATCGATGGCACCCTCTTCGATCCGCCTCCCGGTGCTGTGCGTAATAATCTTCAAAACATGACCAATCCCGACAGTCCGGTACAAGGTTATTTCTCCATTTCCTCGCTGACCTTTGAAAGGTTTTTTGCCGTGCCGTCAAGGAAAGGCTTCTTCATCGATACGGAATGTACCTCTAATCCTTTCAGGTTCAATCCCGAGAAATGTGCGGACTGCACCACCATCTCAAAAAGTTCGCTTGTCAGACCACCGTACTGGGTCTATTAAATGTTGAATGAATAATTCAGAATTTTAATTCTCAATTCTTCCCACTATGCAGCAGCCCTGTCTGATTCTGGCATGGATCTCCGCTATACTTCGACATTCTCCATTCCTTCCTCTCTCTCCATTTCAACGACAAGGTCATCTTGTTCCACCATTGTTTTTTCCTTAAGTACTATCCTCTTGATCACACCATCAAAAGGTGCGGTGATGGTACTTTCCATTTTCATGGCCTCAATTACAAACAGCGGATCGTTCAGCCTGACCTGCTGGCCTTCATGAACAATGACCTTTGATATGCTACCCTGCAGAGGTGAACCGATTTGGCTTTCTCCTGACGCCTTTGCATGCTTCTCTGCTGTCTCGCCTATAGACTTATCCTGCACAATGACGGATCGGATGGCACCATTCATCCTGAAGATGACTAGCCTCGCACCCGACTTTCTGGGAGCATTGGTGTTGAGGTATTGGATCAGGATCGTCTTGCCCTTCGCAATGACCACCTCTATTTCTTCATTGAATGAAAGCCCATAGAAAAAGGCAGGTGTCGGGAGCTTGGAGGTGTCGCCATAGAGGTTCAAATGATAATGAAGGTCCTTGTATACTTTTGGATAGAGCAGGAATGACAAATAATCTTCGAATTTCTTACTCTCCGGAAAATCAACCCTGAACTGTGCATAGCCCCGATCAAAGTCTATGGGCTCTAATTGGGTATTGGGCCGTTCGGTAAAAGCTTTTTCTCCTTTCAATACAAGTTTCTGGAAATCTTCTGGCCATCCTTCCTCACGCTGGCCCAGTTCTCCCTTCATAAGCGAAATCATACTTTCTGGAAAGGCGATCTGCGAACCTTTCTCCACCAGATCACTAGCCGTAAGGCCATTGGCCGTCATGTACATGGCCATGTCACCTACCACTTTACTCGAAGGGGTTACCTTAACAATACCGCCGAGCAAATCATTGACGGCCTTGTAATTGGTTTTGATTTCTTCGAACTTTTCTTCCAGTCCCAGGCTTCTCGCCTGCGGCCGCAGGTTGGAATATTGTCCACCTGGAATTTCATGCTCATAAACTTCAGCCGTACCTGCCCTTAGTTCGGTCTCAAAGGCATAGTAATAGGTGCGCACTGTTTCCCAGTAATTGGAAAATTGGTTCAAGCTTTTAAGATCAATGGGATTATCCCTTTCATGACCCTGAAGCATAGCGACCACAGAGTTGAAGTTGGGCTGAGAGGTCAAGCCCGACAGCGCGCTGTTGGCCACATCGATGACGTCCACTCCAGCCTCTACCGCCTTGAGATAAGTCGTACTCTGGATAGAAGAGGTATCATGGGTATGAAGGTGAATCGGTATTTTGACATGTTCTTTAAGGCTTGAGATGAGAACTTCTGCCGCCAAGGGCTTGAGCAATCCTGCCATATCCTTTATGGCCAGGATATGTGCTCCTTCATCTTCTATCCTCTTAGCAAGATCGAGGTAGTATTCCAAATCAAACTTGTTGTTTTCTTTTTTCAACACATCACCGGTATAGCAAATGCATACCTCTGCAAGGGCTTCGGTTTCATTTCGAACCGTGCGAATACTTGTCTTCATCGCCTCCAACCAGTTGAGAGAATCGAAGATCCTGAAAACATCGATCCCGGTTTGCGCCGCATGAACGATAAATTTCTCGACGAGATTGTCCGGATAAGCTTTGTAGCCTACTGCATTGGATCCCCGCAGTAACATCTGGAACAAAGTGTTGGGAATGGCTTTACGCAGCCTTTCGAGGCGTTGCCAGGGACATTCCTTCAGAAACCGCATGGAAACGTCAAAGGTCGCTCCTCCCCATACCTCCATAGAAAACAATTCGTGACCATGCCGGTGGGCAAAGCTCTCTGCAACGGCCATCATATCGTATGTGCGCATCCTTGTGGCCAGGAGTGACTGGTGCGCATCCCGCAGCGTAGTATCGGTGTATTGTATTTTTTCCTCTTTCAGAAGCCATTCTACCAGAGCATCGGGCCCTTTTTCCAGCAGGATTTGCCTGGTGCCGGGCTGCAGAGATCCCTTTTTAAAATCTGGCACCATGGCCTCGCGAAATTCCGGCTTAGTACCGTGCAATTTGAAATCAGGGTTGCCATTGACGATGACTTCGGAAATGTAATTGAGGAGCTTCGTTCCGCGATCCTTCCACCGCGGGGGCGTAAGCAGCTCAGGATGCTGAGCAATGAAGTTGACAGTCACCTTTCCTTGCCTGAATTCTTCATTTTTTAAGAGACTCAAAAGGAACGGAATGTTGGATTTTACACCCCTTATTCGAAATTCGCGCAGGGCCCTGTGCAGCCTGTCTGCTGCGTGCGTCAACTCCATACCCCACCCTGTCACTTTGACCAGCATGCTGTCAAAAAATGGCGAAATGGTGGCCCCGGCATAGGCATTCCCAGCATCCAGCCTTATGCCATAACCGCTTGCACTCCGATAGGCAACCAACCTTCCATAGTCGGGCTTAAAGCCATTGCTCGGATCCTCTGTCGTGATGCGGCACTGAATGGCCACCCCCCGCATGTCGATCTTTGATTGATCTCCAAGATCAATTTCGGGATGATTAAGTGGCAACCCCGCCGCGATCAATATCTGCCTTTTTACTATGTCTAATCCAGTTATGACTTCGGTAATGGTGTGTTCGACCTGTATCCGGGTGTTGACTTCTATGAAATAAATGTCTTCCTCACTGTCTACGAGGAATTCCACCGTGCCCGCATTCTGATAGTTGAGGTGTTTGCAAATGTCAACGGCATATTGGTATAATTTTTCGCGTGTTTCCTGACGGAGAGAAATCGAAGGAGCAATCTCCACCACCTTCTGGTGCCGCCGTTGAATCGAACAATCCCTTTCAAACAGATGTACAATGTTGCCATAGTGATCGCCCAAAATTTGTACTTCGAGGTGCTTGGGGTCCTCGATGAACTTCTCCACGAACACTTCGGGATTACCGAAGGCTGTTTTTGCCTCTCCTGAAGCTTCGGTATAGGCCTTCTCCAATTCTGAGGACTTCCTGACAATGCGCATGCCACGCCCACCTCCGCCAGTAGCCGCCTTGATCATGACTGGATATCCAATCTTCTCGGCCTCTTCGTACAAAATACCCTTATCAGCAATAGCTTCGGCACTGGCTGGCACAATGGGAACCCCCGCCGAACGAGCAATTTTCTTTGCTGAAATCTTGTCACCGAGGGCCTCCATAACTTCAGGGGAAGGACCTACCCATATGATACCAGCATCAATACATGCCCTCGCAAAGTCCGGGTTCTCAGAAAGAAAACCATAACCCGGATGAATAGCATCGACACCATTATCCCTGGCAATATCAATGATGGCCTCAACGTCCAGGTATGGCTTAAGTGGCTCATCCTTTTTACCAATCTGGTAAGCCTCATCAGCCTTGTAACGATGCAGCGAATAACGATCCTCCCACGTGTATAAGGCGACGGTCCTGATATTAATCTCTGAGGCCGCACGAAAAACGCGTATGGCTATTTCACCCCTGTTGGCAACCAATAATTTCTTGATCGGCGAATATGTTGTCATGGTAGTATATGGCAATTACTGATTTTCAATCTGTGATAGATCCGTAAATAATGTTGTACATCCTGTCCCAGAAGTCCGGCCTTTGGAAAGGCAAAACCTGGGTCATCCCGACAAAAATCAGTTCTTCATCGGGATCAATGAAAAATTTGGTGTTGAAATATCCACCCCATTCGAAAGTGCCGGGCGATTTCATACTGATACCGGCCCCATCTTCTGTGTAGAGAAGAAATCCCAGGCAAAAACTGACCCCTGGAATCGTTGATATTCCTTTCCCGTTTTTATTCTGCACAATGAGTTGGTCACTGGTCATGGTTTCAATGGCATTTCGGGACAGGATCCGCCTACCATTGAGTTCTCCGCCATTGAGTAGTGCCTGAAGAAACTGTGCGTAGTCCATCGTGCTGCCCGTAAGGCCTCCTCCACCGGCATAATGCTGGTTGTCACTCATCTTGGGGTAATCCGCTTTCAAGGCTATACCCCCATTCTCAAGCATTACCCATTCACCATCCTCTTCCTGGCTGTAAACTGGCACCAGGCGTGAATGCTTCTCACCAGGCAGATGGAAGTACGTATCTCTCATACCCAAAGGCTCGAAAATGTTTTTTTCAAAGTACGCATCGAGTTCCATCCCACTGACCACCTCAACAACCCTGCCCAGGACATCCATGTTGAGGCCATAGAGGTATTGGCTGCCAGGCTGAAAAGCCAATGGCACATCGGCGATGCGATCAACAAATTCTTCTGTCGTCCACAAATCATGATAAAGCCCTACCCCGTTCAGTTCAAATTTTTCATAAACCGCCTGAAGTTTGCCGGGGTTAAAATCACCATAGGTGATACCCGATGTATGGGTAAGAAGATGCCTGATGGTTATCGGACGAATTACCTCCTCGGTAGTAAAGGTGGAATCCGCTTCGTTAAATTGTCCCAGGACCCGGGAATCAGCAAAAGATGGTATATAGTAATGCACTGGATCATCTAACCCAAGCTTCCCTTTTTCATAGAGTTGCATGATGGCTACAGAGGTGATGGCCTTTGTCATGGACGCAAGCCTGAACAGATCATCCTTTTCATAAGGCCTCCCCTCCACCGAACGGGAGCCAAAAGACTTGTAAAACACAATTTTTCCTCTTCTCGCTACCAGGAAGATCCCTCCTGGAATGATACCTCGATCTATATATCCAAGAATATGATCATCCAGGATCTCCAGGTGATCCATCGATATACCTACTGCTTCAGCCGGAGCCTCATTGAGGTATTGAGCGCGAAGTTGACAAGCAAGAAAGAATACTGCCAGGCTAATCAAATAAAGGTTCGATTTCATAGGTTCTTTTTAACGATAGAAGACTTAAATAATTTAAAACAGTTAATATAATGCTATTGCGAATTTTATTCTATCAGATCAGCTATTTCGTAAGAATAAAAGAATAAAATATTGTTGATGTTTTTAATCTGTTGTCCTTTCGATCAAATTGACTTTCGAATGATCGATGCAAAGGTCAAAATTCTAATTTTGCTTCTCCATATTCATGAAAAAGGTCTTTGCTCTTATATTGGTGCCATTTTATGTACTGTTGTATGGACAGGGAGATACAACAGTGGTCCACATCATCAAACTGGATCAACCTATAAAATTTGACGGTTGGGTAGAGGATTGGGAATGGTCATTGGTTCCTGTTTTTGATCTTCGCACCCAATTCCCCAGACTCGATGAAGCGCCTAGCGAGCGGACAGAGGTACGATTGGCCTATGATGACGACTTTCTCTACCTCAGTGGCAGAATGTTCGATTTGGAGCCTCATCTGATCATGGCCAATACCAAAAAGAGAGACGCTTTGACAGGAGCGACGGAATATTTTGGAATGCTCCTCGACACTTACAACGACAACAAAAATGCCCTTGCCTTCTTTACAACACCCACTGGACTCCGGTGGGACGCTGCAGTTTCCAATGATGCCCTTGGTAATAACCCACTCAACATGGATTGGAATGCATTCTGGGACGTCCAGGTACAACGCAACGAAGAAGGATGGTTTGTCGAAATGAGGGTGCCGTTCAGTTCCCTGGCTTTCGAGCAAAAGGAGGAGGTAATCATGGGCTTTACCACCTGGAGATACATTGCACGAAAAAATGAAGTCGATATCTTTCCGGTCATACCTCCCGATTATGGCGATTTCAGCAGTTTTAGACCTTCACTTAGCAAGGATGTCAGCTTCACAGGGATCCGAAGTGAAAAACCATTTTACCTGACTCCTTATGCATTGACAGGTCAGACCTTAATCAATGACTTGGACGAAGACGAAGACGCTTACATGAAAACTACCGACGTGGTCACAGAGGTCGGAGGAGACATCAAGTATGGCATCAGCAAGAATTGGACCCTGGATTTGAGCTTTAATACTGACTTTGCGCAGGTAGAAGCAGACGATCAACAGGTAAATCTGACGAGATTCAGTTTGTTCTTCCCCGAAAAAAGACTCTTCTTCCAGGAACGCGCCGGGATTTTTTACTACAATTTTGGCAGGTCAGACCAACTGTTTTACAGTCGCAGGATAGGCATCAACGAAGATGGTGAAGCACAACGCATCCTTGGAGGTGCAAGAATTGTTGGCAGAAGCGGTCTCTGGGACATCGGATTTTTAAGCATGCATACCGCCGATGACGGTGACTTCAAAGGCGAGAATTTAAGTGTTCTCCGTGCGCGAAGGGATATCATCAACGAAAACTCGGACATCGGCATGATCGTCACCAACCAGATGGATTTCGAAGGACAATACAACACGACGTACGGCCTCGATCTCAACGTTCGATTGTGGAAAGATCAGTTCCTGGCAATCAGGTGGGCCCAGACCCTTTCTGATGAGAGTGAATACTCTCTATTTTCAATGCAGCATTCACGGGCCTGGATCAGTTTGTCTTCGAGAAACCAGAGAGGATTCAGCTACGGAACCAGCATTTCAAGAGCAGGCAAAGACTTTAATCCATCACTTGGCTTTGAAAGAAGAGACAACTATACAAGGTTTGGCAACAGGCTTCAATATTCCTGGTTTACCGATGACAATCCCAAAATATTCAGCCACGGATTTGATTCTGGAGGTTCCATTCATTGGAGTAATGAAACCGGGAAAATCGAATCTCTGAACTGGAGACTGGGTTGGTCGCTCACCACCACCAATGGTATGAATGTGCAATTCAGGGCTCGCCCCAACGTTGAAAACCTGAATGAAGATTTTGACCTATCAGACGATGTGACCATCCCAGTGGGAGACTACGATTTTACCTCCTTCAGCATCGAGGCAAATACGCCCCCAGCCCTGCGGGCATCAGCGCTGTTATCGATGGAAACCGGGCAATTCTACGACGGTACGCGGACAAGTATCTCGATCGATCCAACACTCAACCTCTCCTCTTCCCTCGAGCTCGGTGGTTCGTACCAATATAATGTAGCCAATTTCAAGCTGCGCAACCAAAAATTCCAGGTGCACCTCGTCCGTCTGAAATCACTCATTATGTTCAGTACCAAATTGTCTGTCGCCGCATTGCTGCAGTATAACAGTCTCGACAAGAATTTCTTAGGAAACATACGATTCAGGTACAATCCTTCAGAGGGAAACGATCTTTACGTCGTTTGGAATGACGATGTGAACGTAGATCGATTTAGGGAAAGCCCTCACCTGCCCATGAGAAATCAGCGAGCCATTCTGGTCAAGTATTCTTACACATTCCGCCTGTAAGCAAGGCCGGTACATTAGTCATATTCTTTCCGGTGGCTGCTAAACCGTTTTGTGTCGGGTTTGTTCTCTTCATTATGACCTTCGCAGAACATGGACAAAGGATATTAAATCAGTTAAATTTGATTTTTACAGAGCAGGCCAGTATGATAAGAACCTTCTTGTTATTTGTTGCTTCAGGGTACCTGATCTCGTCATGCTCTGAAGAAGTAGTTTATAATGTCGGTCCCGATTTCGAGCCTTATGTTCAACGCTTCATTTCAGTGGCCAAGGACAATGGTGTAGACATAGACTTCTCGGATACCGGTCTTTCCATAGTATTCAGAGATGCCGTCGATAAAGAAACTGGGGGCGTTTGCCGAGGTAATCATGATATCGAAATAGAGCGCTTTTTCTGGAATGGGCTTACGGATCTGGAAAAAGAAGGTTTGATATTTCATGAACTCGGTCATTGTGAACTTTTCAGAGGGCATCGCAATGACAAACTGCCCAATGGGGAATGGGCCAGCAGGATGCGCGGGTCTCCGATTCCCGATGGCGACAATGCCGTAATCAATTATACCGGCACACGGCTTGACTACTACAGGACGGAACTTTTTAACGAAAATCTACCATTCCCTGAATGGGGTTCGTGGACTTTTGACTTCGATGAATATACGGATGAGCAAAAGGAAATGGTATTTGAAGCAACCGATGTGGCAGCATTCAATCAGCGTCTGTTGGGTTTGTCAGGCGGAAATTTTGAAATAGATGTTGATATGAGTTCAGGGACTAGTGAAGGCTTTGTCGGGATAGCATTTATGGGCAACGCATTTGAAACTCAAATCAGGGTTGGATTTACCAGAGAGGAACAATTCTTCATTGACAGTGGCGACCAGGTCTGGGGATTCATGTTTTTGAGAGAGAAATTCAATGGCCTCAACAGGGACAGAAACCGGTTGACCGTACGCAAGATTGAATCGATCTACCAGGTTTTTCTGAATGGTAGGTTTATTTATTGGTTTGACTACCTCACACCAAGTGGTGAGGTCGTGGAATCCATCAATACGGGAATACTGGGTGAACCCTTTTATCATTCCGTACAAGTTTCAAGATTACCCTGACTAAAGTGCCACTCTGATGTCTTCCAATACCCCGGCCAAATATCCCCCTAAAAACACGGTACCGTTTCTTAAAGTGCTTACGGGAGTCTTTAGGTTCGTGGAAAATCCCATACCCATCATCAACGATGCATTGGAACAATATGGCTCGACTTACTACACGCGAATCGTTGGAGGAAGAAGGGTCATTATGACTGTTGATCCCGATGTAGTACAACATGTACTGCAAAAAAATCACCGAAACTATTACAAAAGTGAACTGCAGTCCAAATCACTGGGTCGCTACATAGGCAATGGTTTGCTGACCTCGAATGGAACTTATTGGTTAAAACAAAGGCGGTTGATACAGCCGGGTTTTCACAAGTCTCGCATGTCGGGATTGGTCGATATAATGAACCTTGAAATACGTGCTTATTGTGAAGACCTCGCCAGTCGTATAGCGCAGGAATCCACACTTGATGTCTCCCATGAAATGATGGAAATGACGCTTCGCGTCGTGTCTAAGGCTCTTTTCAGTACGGGTATTTCGTACGAAAAAATCAAAGAGCTCGGCAATAATTTCACCGAACTACAAATTCAGATTGTAAGGGAAGTGCGCCAGCCTTTTCTCAATTGGTGGAGAAAGTTATCGGGAAAAAGAGCAAGAACACTTGCCCTCGCCGATGAGACGAAGCAAATCGTGAGAGATATCATTGCAGCGAGGAAGACTTCAACCCACGACTTCGACGACCTGTTGGATATGTTGCTGAAGACGAGATACGAAGACGACGGACAGTCTATGAACGACGGACAGGTCCTGGACGAAGCCATCATACTTTTTACAGCTGGCCACGAAACGACTGCCAATGCTCTTACGTGGATGCTATACCTGCTCGATGCAAATCGCGATGTACTGGAACGGTTGAGGTCTGAATGCGGTCAATTAAAAACAGGCAATCCGGGAATGAGGGATCTTGCCGGATTGACCTATACCACACATGTAATCCGCGAATCACTGAGGCTCTATCCACCGGCATGGATTCTCGACAGGGTTGCACTGGATGACGACTTGGTAAAGGACATCCGGATCAACAAAGGAGATATGGTTGGATTGTTTGTCTATGGCACGCATCATAACTCCGATTTATGGTCAGACCCTGAAAAATTCAATCCGGACAGGTTTGATGTCCAATATTCGAAAGACAGACATCCCTATGCGTTCTACCCCTTTGGCGGAGGGCCGCGTCTGTGTATTGGCCATCACTTTGCCATGCTCGAAATGCAACTGGCATTGTTTCATTTGTTGCGCTACTTTGATTTTAAAGTAGTGCCGGGTCACCCTGTCGCATTGCAACCTCTGATTACCCTTAGACCCAAATACGGTATGCGCATGAACATTGGTCCGATCGCTGCAAACTGATTACGGGAATTTAAGTTTTATAAAGCTTCCTGCAGCGATAAAAAATCCTTTCTTAATTTTAAGAATGTTCCGTTATTCTTTGAAAAGTAAATCCAATTTCCCTTGCCTTCTTGCACTGGTGTGTTTTGTTTTTACAGAAGCTTGTAGTCCTTCGTTGCCCGACCAAGTACAGTACGAGTTATCAAAAATCGACGGTAAGGTTGATTTCAACTTCGATGTAAAGCCGATCTTATCTGACCGCTGTTTTCAGTGTCATGGCCCGGACGAAAATGAAAGAAAGGCCAACCTGCGACTGGATATCGAGTCGATGGCATTTGGAGCATTGTCGGGTGGAAAGGGTAAAGCCATTGTCAGAGGTAGACCTTTGCGAAGTCAGGCCATTCTTCGGATGATCTCCGAGGATCACGATTTCATGATGCCCCCGCCGGAGTCAAACCTTCAACTTAGAGACGATGAAATTGCCATCGTTATCAAGTGGATCGAACAGGGTGCACCCTGGACGGAACATTGGTCATTCATACCTCCGGTCAAGCAGGACCCGCCTGTCGACATTCCCGGAACCTGGAAAGAGGCCAATGAAATTGACGGGTTTATCTACGATAAAATCAAAGAGCACGGGCTGGTTCCATCTCCCGCGGCCACGGATGAAAGACTCCTGCGAAGGCTGTATATGGACCTGACGGGTCTACCTCCTACCGTTCAAGAGATCGATGCCTTCCTTGCTGATAGCGATATAGAAGGATATGAGCGCGTCGTGGACCATCTTCTCGCGAGCAGGGCTCATGCAGAAAGGATGGCAATGGACTGGATGGATATTGCAAGGTATGCTGACTCTCATGGATTACACGCCGACGGATGGAGGATGATGTGGCCCTGGCGCGATTGGGTGATTGATGCATTCCATGATAACCAGCCCTATGATCAATTCATTACCGAACAGCTGGCCGGAGATTTGATACCCGGTGCCACAGACCGGCAAATTCTGGCCACAGCCTTCAACAGGAATCATACCATGACAGCCGAAGGAGGTGCCATCGACGAAGAATGGCGGCTGAGCTATGTGTATGACCGGACGGAAACCATGTCAACGGCTTTGCTGGGAATGACCATGGGATGTGCAAAATGCCACGATCACAAGTATGATCCCTTTACCCAAAAAGAATACTACCAGTTGGCTTCTTTTTTCAACAATGTGAAAGAATTGGGTATGACTGGGGACGACGGAAACTATGGGCCAATGCTGCTAATGACAGATGATGGGGTAAAAGCTAAAATAGCCTCATTACAATCCTCGATCGAAAAAAAAGAGGCAGAATTGGGTAGCCTTGAAAAAAGGACCGCAGACGTAAAAGATTACATTAAAGGCCTTGGTAAGAAATCACTCGATAAGGGTCTTGCGGGCCATTATCCCATGGACAACAAAACCGCTTCACAAAATAAAGACGGTCGGAAATTGTATCGGCTGGACAACAAGGAATCCATCACCTACGGTGACGGCAAACTGCTCCCAGGTAAGCATGACAACGCTTTGGTTTTCGAAAAGGATTTCAGCGATTTATACCTTAACAAGGTGGGATTCTATGAAATGACTGACGCATTCAGCGTAGCAACATGGGTTAAAACAGAGAAACAGGATTCTGCTAAGACACAGACCCTCTTGGGCAACACAGGTGATAAGAACAATTTTTGGAGAGGATGGGAGTTGTACCTGGATGGTGTAAACCGACTGAATTGCAGGTTGATACATTCCCTTCCGCACAACTACCTGCACGTCAATACTGAGACCATCATTCCCACAGGCCAGTGGCATCATATCGCCCTATCCTACAATGGATCAGGAAAAGCAGATGGAGTAAGGCTCTTCATCAATGGAGAGTTACAACCCACTTTGACCAGGTACGACAGGCTATATAAAAGCATTTTGCCTGTGCAGGGAGGCAACCATCAACCGGACCAACGAGGCTTACGGGTTGGGAAGTCGGGTAGAAACTATACAGGGGAGAACGGGATATTTATTGGACAGATTGATGAAATGCGGATCTACCACCGCGAATTGTCCAGCTGGGAAATAGCCCTGTTGGCTGGTTATACGGACCTTAATGATAAGGAACTTCATCGGGATTACCAGCTGAAGCAAAGACCTGAATACCTTGCACTTCGAGAGGAGCTTCGCGACCTGAGGAAAGAATTATTGGAGTTGGTCGATCCAATTCCAGAAGTAATGGTGATGGAAGAATTACCACAGCCGCGAAAGGCCTATGCCTATTTCCGCGGTGAATACCATCAACCCATGTACGAAGTATTGCCCGGGACTCCAGAAATCATTGGCGTATTTCCGGAGGATTATCCTCGAAATCGCTTGGGACTTGCTGAATGGCTATTTGACAATAATAATCCTTTGACGGCGCGTGTAACGGTCAATCGGTATTGGCAGATGATTTTTGGACGGGGCATCGTCAGTACACCTGAAGATTTTGGTGTACAAGGGGCACTGCCAAGCCATCCCGAATTGTTGGACTGGCTCGCTGTGGATTTAATGGAACACGACTGGGACCTGCGCCATCTCATTAAAAAGATGGTAATGTCGGCTACGTACCGGCAAAGCAGTGCGATATCTGATGAACACCGTGAAAAAGATGTAGCCAATGTATACCTTTCGCGTTACCCAAGCCGCAGACTTTCTGCAGAAATGATCAGGGATAATGCCCTGGCGGCCAGCGGCCTGTTGGTGCAAAATACAGGTGGTGAAAGTGTCCGACCTTATCAACCTGAAGGTCTGTGGATTGAGAAAGGCAACTTTTCCTATAGACTCCTTAGATATAAAATCAC
>JBFKOL010000025.1:0-24127 GCA_041628815.1 Saprospiraceae bacterium
AATGCTAAAAGTATCCCTATCATGACCAGAAGAATCTCGCCAAGAGCATAAAGCAGATACTTTCTGGCACTGCCAGATTCAATCAATGACTTCCGTATTTTCCGTAGGAAGGTGAGCATTCAATAAAGATAAAAAACACCTCCATGCTTTTTTATCAGGCTAATCACGTTGTATTTAGTGGTATGACTGTCCAAATCGTCATAGTTGAATAGTTCATTTTAACAGATTCTAATCGTGGGGAATTGGAAACTTAAGAAATAATAGCACCAAACAACTTTAAAATACCCCATACGCAGGTATGACGCATCGCCATTTTAGCGACGTTCTCGATTAAAATGAAATATAGTTCCACTTGGAAATTATCGTCTGTAAATTGCCTTACTGTTTTGGGTATAGTGGCGTTCTGTTTTAAAAGATAGCTTAACTTGATTAACGAAGTTCATAGGTAGAAGCCTTTTTTCGGGATGCTGACAGCGTTAACATTCTATTATCCAGACATTTATCGTCATGGCTCCTCCATTTTGGAATTTCTTTAAAATGAAAAAGCCATCATCGAATGATGAGGGCTTTTTATCAACTTTGTTGACCCACTAGGACTCGAACCTAGAACGACAGAACCAAAATCTGTTGTGTTGCCAATTACACCATGGGTCAAGAAGAACAACGACGTTCTTACGAAAGGGCAAAAGTACGTACAATTCTTGTATCGTGTAAAGAGGAGGAAGGGAAAAGTTGTCAGTAGTCAGTAGTCAGTTATCGGCTTTCGGAAATCGGTAGTCAGTTATCGGTGGTCGGGTCCGGTAACCGATATTCCATGGAGTGCGGAGATTAGAGTAGCTTGTGCCCCTTCCATGAAATGATCAATAGTTTTCTCACCTATCAAATTCCAGGCGCTCTATAAAACGATAAAGTTTTGCCCCCAAGTCATCATATTGTTTGATAAGACCTTTGACCATTTCCAACTTAGGGTATAACGCCGAAATCATTTGAAGTTGACATAATGTTTCGAGATTTGATGAGTGTGCATAAATCAAAAATTTGACATACTCATTTCTATACTTCCTTCGCCCATAACCTTCAACAATATTGAAAACTACAGACTTTGAGGATCTTCTGACCTGGCTGCCTATTTCATAAAGTTCAAACTTGGGAAGCTCCATACTTACATTATGTACCTCCAACGACAATTCCATCCCGATTTGATAGATTTTTAGGTCTTTATAGCTTTTCATTTCTTCAATATCCATCATATCCTTTTCTTTTGAATAGGGATGTCCGAACTTGATCACTTTTGTCAATATTATTCCGGATTTTTTCTGTTTTTCAACTATGCTCTTTAAAAACTAACTCCGACAACTGACAGCCGACAACCGATTGCGGAAAACTGACAGCCGACAACTGACAGCCGACAACTGACAGCCGACAACTGACAGCCGACAACTGACAGCCGACAACTGACAGCCGACAACTGACAGCCGACTACAGATAACTGACTACTGACTACCGAGAAAAAACCCCCACCTAGCGGCAGGGGCCCATTCGTAACCCTCATTAAATGTATTTTTCTGTTAAACCGTCCGTCAAAGCCCAGCTACCTTGCATGGGCTATGACGGAGCACCCTTGTAAACCTTAAGCAGGTCTTGCAAGCTGCCTGAACGGAATAAAAACAATACCCATTAACATTTCTAGTTTCGGTTCTATGTGATATGAGTATGCAATGTCCATCAGTCGGACGGGCATATTCAACGTATCTTTCAAAGTAATCTTGGAACCTTCGACCTCTACCCAGCGCAACAAAGCCATCTCCCTGATGTGATCCAATACGGCGGCTCCGTAATATCTTTTCATGCGGATGAACAATTCGACGTCAAACAACCAGCGGCTGTGAAAGGCGTCTGCAAAGATGCGGCGCGCCACAGACCTACTGAACACCTTGGCGCCACACTGCGTATCCTTGATGGGCAATCCGATGATCATATGGATCAGGATGGCAACCATCTTGCTGGCAAACTTCCTGAAAAGGCTCCGGTCTATGTCGTTCTGCTCACCACATTTGCGGCTTCCGATGACACAATCGAGTGTATCGCCGTTGTCCAGGGCATGGACCAGGCGGCCATAGTCTTCAAAGTCGGTAGCCAGATCTGCATCGAGGTAACCTACGGTTTCGACATCCGTGTTTTGCAGGACGTGCAGGGTACCGTGTCTTACGGCCTCCGCTTTACCACCGTTCTGCGGCATGTCGTAGACAAGTACACGTTCTTCATGCTTGTCGTGGAATGATTCGAGCAGGGCGAGCGTACCATCCTTGCTGCCGTCATTGACAAAGCAAAGCAAAGTATCGTCATTGCTTTCCAGGAATGCTGCAAAGCGATCCAGGGGAATTCTTTTCTCTTCGTTGTAGCAGGGGATGATGATTCCGTTTTTCATGTTATTTGGGTTTTTTGTGTTCATTGTTGATACAAATGTGCAGATGAACGAGGGCTCTCAAGACCACTTCTCGATGACTGGCAGGAGACCATCTTTTTTTGGCAGCGATGCCCAGATTTTTGGTTTACGGATTCTGCGGGATTTGTTGGATATTGTGAAGGCGTAAGCCGTTACGAGATCTTCTATGTTGTTTGCGGGAAAGAACAGTCACCTCTATGCGTGCATAGCGCTCGCCCTAATCATCCATGGCGGGGTTCTCTTCTTCACCTTTACCCAAACCTACGACGCATATGTACACCTCTTCTTTGCTGGCCACTATGCGGAAACCTGGTTTGAGACATGGAACCCCAAATGGTATACGGGTTTTACGATCACCTCCTACCCTCCCCTGGTCCACCAGTCCATGGCGCTCCTGTCCAAAATCGTTGGGCTGAAGGCAGCATTCATGCTTTGGTCTATGGTAGTGATCGTACTCTTTGTCCGCGGGGCTTACCATTTTTCGGCATTATTCATACCCGAAAAGGCAATGAAATACGCCGGCCTGATGGCGGTATTCTCGTTCAGCTTTACCGAGGCGCTGCACGTCTTCGGCCAGCTTCCGAGCCTGACCGGTGTCAGCCTATTGCTCAATGCCTGCCCGTTTATCTACAAATGGTTCCGGCAGAAAAAGGCCCGCGACCTCGTAACAGCGCTCAGCCTCTTGGCACTCACTACATGTGCACACCATGTGACAACTATCTTCGGTATGGTCTTTTTCGTGGCACCGGTGATCGCCCTAGCGCTGATTGACAATACAGCTGCCCACTACGGCTTGGACAAGTGGAAGCTATCGCAGTTTGTGCGCACCGTCTTCAAGGAGATCATCCCCGCCGGGGCCTTTGGCGTCACCGTTATTGTTATCACGGTGACGGTAATCCTGCCTTACTGGCTGTGGTCCAAGTCGGACCCTATCACGCAGATACCTATACCGCACGGTTCGCGTGAGAATTTCATCGCTGAACCCAACCTCGGCATCGTATTCTTCCTGATCCCTTGGGGTATGATGCTGTTTGCCTTGCCCTATATCTTCCAGAAACTCTATACACGGCGCCTGATCTTCTTCGGACTGTCGTTTACACTTTTGTTCATCCTGGGCACAGGTGGCACCACGCCGATCCCCGAAATGCTGCTCGGCAGCAACGCGTTCAACATCCTGACCCTCGACCGTTTCACCTTCTGGGCTACCGTTATGGCGCTACCCATGTGGGGATGGCTCATCTACGACCTCGTCGAGGGTGACCTATATATGTATTGGGTAGAGAAGGGAAAGGCATGGGTGGTTCGTGGTATGGCGCTGTTCCTGCTGGCTGGCACTTTGCTGCTGACGGGGTTGACGATCAACCTGAGCAACTTCAAACCCATGCAACCGGAACAGCTCGACATGGTGCCCATCGTTAATTTCCTTGAACGCGACAATCATTACAAGTGGCGCTACCTTACGTTGGGGTTCGGCGACCAGGTGGCCTGGCTGTCGGCTAACACCAAGGCGCAGACCGTCGACGGCAACTATCACTCGGTAAGGAGACTTCCCGAACTTACATCGCGGGCCGTCGAACGTCTCGAAAATTCCAAATACCTCGGCATGGAAGGGCTGGGTTCCCTGCAACAGTTCCTCACCATACCGCAATACTTCTACCTCAAATACATATTCGCTAACGACAAATTCTATGACCCCATACTCTATTTTTCAGGATGGCAACGCATCGGTAACCTCGAGAATGATATCGTCGTCTGGGAGCGTCCCGATGTGCCTTTTCTTCCAGAGCTTCTACCGCGAAAAGACATTCCGCGTATTCAGAAATGGATATGGGGCGTAACGCCGTTGACCGTACTGTCGGCGGCGGTCTTCATCTATATCATTCTCTTCCGGTTCAACGGCATCCCCTTCTATTGCCCCCGTAAAGACATCCTGCCGCCGGCTATCTTCCGGACGGGCACTTTGCCCAGGATTACCGTACTCTGGTGTGGCGGTCTTCTGCTTTTTGTCGTGTGCTTGTTCACCCTGCAAGCTTACCGCAATCATGACCAGGTGACCCCTGAAAATACGGTCCGTACTTATTTTGATGCCATGGACTTCAAAAACTTCCCGCATGCCTACAGCCTGTTTGAACCAGGCTCCTATCCGGGTTTCGAACAATACGTACTCGAGCTGTCGCTGACAGACGGCATCCTCGCATCCTACGCCAAACTGGATAACCTTGTCCTCGACTTAACCCACAAAGAGAAAAACACCGCAACCATCCAGGCGCATGCGCAATGGATAACTTCGCTTGAGACATACTCCAGCAAGCATGAATTCGAGCTGGTCAGAAGAGGCCCATTATGGTACATACTGCCCTTCCCTAAGGATCGCAAGGTACCTGCCGAATCGTTTCACCGCAAGACGGAAGTGACATATAAAAGCCAGGGCCGGAGGTCCGTCGAGGTGCGGTCCAACGAAGATATACTCGACAGACCAGAGGTCGTACTGGAAGAGGCCCATCTGCTGTCTTCAAAAAACAGCCACCATGTAATCGGCACTATAACCAATACTGATGCTGACCCTGCGCACGTCACGCTTCAAGCGGTGGTGTACGATTCGTTGGGCAGAGAGATAGGAAGGTATGGCCTGCGCGATGTAGGTGTCCACGCTTTGCAGCCTGGGGAAAGCACACCTTTCCGCATAGATTTTGAACGTGACGGGTGGGCACAGAGCAGCCTTCGTATCCAGCGCGACACAGCTTTGCTTACGCCTGCGTCCTTTGCCCTATTTGCCAATACCGTGGTAACCGACGAAGAGCTCTACCGGCAATACGGGCTGGAGGAGATCCGGTGTGAAGAAAATGGAATGGTTTCCGCGTCGCTTTACAACTATGGTGCACGCGAAATCACTGTACCGCAAGTCCTCGTAGCAAGGAAACAGGGAGCGCAGTTGCAATGGGTGGAAAGACATTACCTCGAACGTGGTGTACGATCGGGTAGAAAACTGTTTTTCAGGCAAACGCTAGATGGCATTCCTGTCATTGAAGCGCGGACGACGGCACCACCGTCCGCATTGATCGTCAATGGCAAGAGCATGGAGGAGACTGGTCAACATGGGAATAGTCCTGATACTTTCCATGTTACTTGCGACGACGAGTTGATCTTTTTTAAAGTAAACGCCTTTGTCAATGAGATCAACCGTTGAATACATGATTGCCACTATCTTGATGATACTCTGTGTCGCTTGCGGAGGCGACTACCAGTCTGAGGCGCCAACAGTCTCGTCTGATTCACCAGAAGGTTTCATCCGACTCGTGGACACGATCTTTCGTGTGGGTGAGCCCGTACATGTCGGCCTTCAAGGGGCAGGATGTCTCTTGGTGACTTCGTCCTGGCATGAGAGATTTCTTTGCCCTGAAGGAGATCAGAGAGCCTCATTTCAGCTGCCTGAAACATTCAATCAGACGGCCGGAAAGCTTCACCTGGCTTTGTACGAAGGTGGGAGATTGCTTGACCGGCGAATCATTGCAGTCGTTGCGGGGCAGCCCTACCGGAAGTTGGCCGGTTACCTGGGACCCAAGACGATCAGTGTAGATCGTGGAGAAATAGCCCAGTTGATTGCCATACCTACCGACCGGTATTACAATCTCTGCGAAGATTCCACCATGATCGAAGTCACCCAGGTTTCTTTAGAATCTAGTCAGAACACATCGTACCTATCGACGGAATCCGGTGTGGCCTATGCGTATTTCGAACCCATGACAAGGGCTGGCGAAGTACGGATCGGTGCAAAAACGGGCACTGCTGCCATGCGCTCAAAAACCCTTCTGTATACACCTGGCATACCCGGTCGTATCCGCGTCTATAAAGCCGAAGGACAGACATTCACTGGTGAGCAGCGGGAAACCACGGTAGTGACAGAACCCATGACCGACCGTTTTGGGAATCGCGTAACAGACGGGTTGCATATGGATTTTGTGGTCACCGGAGCCCGAGGGGGCACATCTATTATTCAGGCGACCACCGCCAATGGAGTCGCCTCTGCCGTGATTCCCAACCCGGATCTTGGCGGTGAGATCACTGTATTGGCCCGCGTACCGGGTGGCACCACCAGCAACACTCTTGCCATCAATTTCCTTCCGGAAATAACAGACTTCATTGTGTCACTTGACCCTGGTAACGAATGGCTGAAGATAGGCCCCGTGGTCAATACTCTTCGAAGCCTCGTAGCCGATGGTACCGAGGTAGAACTCGCGTTTACAATTGATGGGGAAAAACGGGTGCGTAAGTTCGAACTGATCAATGGCATGTTGGATTTGTTCCTCGCCAGCATACCCGGACTCTACGAAAATGGCGGATGCGATGTCACCATTTCATCAATAACCAAGGAAATTCGATGGAAGCAATAGCCAGAACAGAAAAAAGGCCGTTATGGTCGCGGATACTGCGAAGAATTGTCATCCTTGTGGCCATGGGCATTGCCCTTACGCAGGTGGCCCGGCTCTGGAATTATTTCAATACCGGTGCCGACCAGTCGGAAATCCTTTTCCGCACCATCGAACAAATTAAACGGTCGCCGAGCGTAGTGGAGTGGGCCGATACACAGCCTGAAGGAGCTTTCTTCGACAACTATTCAAGGGATCTCATCGGCGAGCGGTATGGTGAGGCTTGGCAGGCATGGAACAATTCGCTCGATATGCATCGCACGGAATTTCTTCGCGACTACTTCGTCGACAGCCTTGTGATACGACTTTCGGATATAGACCGTGGCTTACAGGTTCGCCGCGTGGTATTGCGCCACCACCTTGTACCCGTGTTGTTCAGTGTTGACAAACAGGTCATTGTCTTTCGAGATGAGGGCCTGGATATACGCCGTGAAATATGGCGTGACGGTATCTTGATGGCTGAAGACAGGGAGCAATGTGATTTTCTCGTTGTCATGGCACTGACGGAAGGTAGATGGCTGGTGCAGCACATGAAAAAACTTGATGATACTTTTGTACCGTCCGCCAAACCGGACGACTGGGAAGGGGCAGTGCCGGTATGGTCAGGATCTGATGATGAGCAACTGGAAGTCGTTTTGGATGCCTTTTCGATAGGGGTCAACTACTATCCGCGCTACAGTCCATGGACACTATTCTGGGATCAGTACAGTGCCGATACGACCCTGCGCGATATGGAATTGGTCCATAACCTGGGTTTCAGGGCTGTGCGTTTTTTCATTCCCTATTACGACAGCAGGGACCCCGTCCTGGCCGAAAAGATGGCCGACAAGATATTCTCTTTCCTGTCCATTGGTCATGATGCAGGATTGTATATGATGCCCACCTTATTCGACTTCCCGGCATCTTACGAGATCACCGACTTCCCTGCCTTCAACCATTATTTACAGTCTGTCATGGAGATCATCGAAGCATTTCGCCATGTGGTCATTGTCGACCTTAAGAACGAACCCGACCTGGATGTGTCGGTATATGGTAATGAGAAGGTAGAGCGGTGGATCGACTTTATCGTGGAGCAGGCCAGGGTGCAGTTTCCTGAAGTACCCCTGACGATTGGCTGGTCGGATCCATCTGTGGCTCATCATTTTGCCGGGCGTCTAGATGCCGTATCTTTTCATTTCTATGGGGACGCTGATCAATTTGATGCAAAATTGTCAGATCTACGGACAAAGCTGGATGAAGATACTCGTATCGTTCTTTCTGAATATGGAAGATCTACTTTTGACCCATTGTGGTTCCCCATCGGTCACTCAGCGCAAGACCAATTGACTTATGTGGCATCCATCTTTGAATCCTCAAGGGCCGCCGGCATTGGCACCTTTGTTTGGTGTCTTTACGACTATGCCGTGATGCCTGACGAGGTGTTTGGCTGGAAGCCTTGGATCAGGGGTCCCCAAAGCCGATTTGGCCTTGTGGACCAGTACGGTATTATGAAGCCCGCCGCAAGGCTTTTCGTGGACTGAAACTTACAGCGGTTCCAACTTCTCGAAGCTTTTGGCCCATACTTTTACGATTCCTTTTTCTCTGGGTGAGGATGGTAAAATGAATGAGGTACCAGTCCACGATGTCCGACATTGGAAGACCTGCGGCGGCTGAGTAGTTCTGTCGTGCTATGGTGTTGCGTTTATCATCATTGGTCAACAGCTCTTCGATCGCATCGGCGAGGTCTTCGACATCACCCGGCTTAAAGAAAGCTCCATTGTATCCTTCCTCTTCCACCAGTGCCTTAAGATCACCTATGTTGGGTAAAATGGCGGCTTTGCCGTAGGAACCTGCCTGGTGTAGCACACCAGAGCTGCCTGTCGTAGAAGAGTAGGGGAAAACACATACATCGCTTTCGCCGAAGATGACAGGTACATCTTCTTCCTCCACGTAACCGGTAAAGCGAAGACCCTTTACATGGCTGTATTGCTCTTTTACCCCGTCGAGATAACCTTTCCTGTTAGGGCTGTCAGTACCGGCGATGACTGCTTCGATTTCGAGGTCTGTCCTTTGTCTGACGATCTCGACGGCTTCGATCATAGGCTCTACGAGTTTGTAGGTGCCAAACTTGCCAAAGGTCATCACCTTTTTTGTTTTATTGACGGTATCAAAGTCCGGCATAGCAGGAAGTTCGAAGCTGCCATGAGGGATGAGGGCCACATTGTCTGCCTTGTATTTGTCTTCGAGGATCTTCACATATTTCGGGATGGTCACTGCCACCAGGTTTGCGCCGAGGATGATACGTGTCAGGATGGTGCCGGTCAGCGCATAAAACTTTTTCAACAACGGGTTTTTCGTTATCCCGGCAGATTCCAGGTCAACTGTTTCGGTGATGTTGTGCAACAGTGCCACCGACACAACGCCCATCAGCCTGGTAAGAAATGGAGCGAACAGTCCCAGCGTAGCCTGTATCTTCTTGTCGCCAAAGGTTAGAAATTGTAAGTTGTACAGGACGATGTCAGGTTTTTCCTGGCGAATGGCTTTCAGGATGTTCCAAAGGTTGAAAAGTGAGTTGAACTTCCAGGTTTCGCGGAAGCGCACCTGTATCCTGCCATTTTCTTCTTTAAACGATTCATCTTGGCCTATCTGGTCGGAGAGTATGACGATCTCGCCGATTTCGTCCTTGTGTTTCATTTGCTGGACGAGGTGGTAGGCATATTCATTGAGGCTTCCCTTGCTTGGGGGATAGGTGGTTACGAGGGCGATTTTTAAAGGTTTCATGAGGGTTGTTTTTTTATGTTAGTTGGAGTTTTAGGCAATGTTTTTTTTCAGTACGAAGTGTTTGGCCATGAGAGCAATTTGCTGCAATCGATCCTGTCCGAGGTATCCCATTGTAAGACATGCGAGTAGCATGCCAGTCACTGCGATTTGCACTTCGATGACCTGGACAAGGCTTTGATGAAACAGGCAGATACCTATGACCTGTGCTGCGCCGGCGATGAACGAAATAGCCACAGGCAGGTAGTTGCCTAGCGACATGTAATAGTATACGAATACATTGGCACAGGAGAACAAAGCAGTGGCCAGCGCATACATCCATAAGACGGGTGCTACGGCACCATAGGCCTGGCCAAAGAGCACATCCATGATGAAGGCGCCTTGCCAGAAGCTGATGCCGACGATGGCTGCTGCAATCATGCCAACGCCTGCCAAGGACATCAAAAAGATTCCGCGCGTTTCCTTTCCTTCTTCTTTTAGCCGGACCACTTTGGGAAACAGCAGGGTCACCATGATCCATGTGGCAAAGAATACGATGCGGCCGATCAGTGCCAATGCGCTGTACATGCCGGCAGCTTCATTTTCGAAGAAGTGCTTTACCAGGATGACATCGCTGTTGTTAATGATGATCTGGCACAATTCATAGAACAGTATGACGGCAAAAAAGCCATACACACCCGTCGGCAGTTTGATTCTGGCGAAGATGGATGAATGGATGCGAATGCCGGTGGACATCTTGCTGATCACGAACGAAACAGCAAATCCGATGGCTATGGCCTGGCTCAGCAGGTGGGTCGCATATACACTGAAAATATATACAAGCGCTACTGTTACTACGAGGCGGCCGATCATTTCACTGAGGTAGGTCCACCCCAAACGCTTGAAGATACTCCTGCCCTGAAGAATACCGCGCTCGGTACTCATGGCGATGTAAAACGGAATGCCTCCAAAAAGGATGATCAAGGGCACAATGGATTCAAATTTGAGGTATTGGTACAGTACCGGTGTAAATAAGAGCAATATCAGTGCCAATCCCAGCCCGATTCTCCTGGATATTTGTACCAGGTTTTCGGCGAGGTCGCTTTCTTCTTCATTTTCCTTTGCGATGAACTTTGCCGCCGTCAGCTGGAATGCCACACCGATAAAGGAAATCATAAGAACCAGTGTTGCCAGGACATTCGCTTCCGCGAAGAATACGGGCCCCAGGAATCTCCCGAGAAAGAGGTTCAGCCCGTAGTTGCCTGCATTGACAAGAACAGTGATAACAAAGAAAAGCAGGTAGTCGTTTGTCAATAGACGCTTAATCATGATCAGGCGATGTTTAGGAATTGTTCAAACTTGGTCAGGCTGGCGAATTCATTCAGCGGTCCGTTTTCCGGCACACGCAGTTTAAGAATCTTACCTTCCCTTGAAAACGTTTGTTTGGAGATCACCAATGAATTCAGGCCGGTGAGGTCGAGTTCTTCAATCCCTGACAAGTCTATAGTAATAACCTTGCCAAACTGATCAATATTCCCGCACAATTGCTCTTTGAGCTTGATGGCGTCGGTAGATTTCAACTGTCCCTTCAACTCAATTGTGCAAAAGATGCTGGCGGGGTGATGGTGAATGGTACATTGTAAAGCGTTCATGGTTGTTGTTTTTATGCTTACAAATTTGCCGGCTAAGCGGTGTTCTGGAGGGCGGTATTCGAAGTTTGACCTTGATTCACGGATTTTTGGTCGGCATCCGCAGATTTTTGAAGTAATGAATTGGCTAACTTTGAAGTTGTATAGGGGAATGGATGTGATAAAGTCAACAAGAAGCTTGTTCAATACGCGAAATAAGTCGTATCTCTCGATGCTCGTGCTGTTCTTCTGGTTAGCACGTGCCGCATGCCAAGTACCGATGGATGCGGGGTTTGCCATGCTCGAAAAGGGTCAATTCACCGAAGCGGTGGATTTCTTTTCGAATGTATTAAAAGACGTACCCGATAACAAAACTGCCAGGATTTGTCTTGGCAGGGCCACTGGTTTGGGAGGCAACCCGGGTGAGGCGTTGGTTATTTTCAATGACCTGCTGGTGGATCACCCTGGCGATATTGAGGTGCTGTACAATATGGCAGAGGCAAATCTTTGGAACGACAATCCCGAAGCCGCCATACGCGTATATGGTGAAATCCTGACAACAAAGCCCCGTGACGGACAGGCACTACTGGGTAGTGCCAATGGGTACGCAGCTTTGAAAGACTACGAAACGGCTGTAATGACTATCGACAAAGCGGTAGCAGTAGACCCATCCAATCCACAGGCACAATTGTCCCGCAAATTCATCTATCTCGCCAGGTCCGATGAGCTGCGCAGACAGGGGGAAATCGCCTCCGCACATGACCATCTCGACACAGTGCTCGTCCTGTTCCCCGGTGACGAACAGGCACTTTTCGACAAGGCGACCACCTATCTTTTTGAACAATCACCCGGCGAAGCACAAAGGATCTTCAAGGATCTCCAACCGGTGACCATGCAGAAGGTGAGGGTTATGTCCGGACTTTCCTATACCAGCCTATTGTTGGCTGACAGGGCCGATTTTCTGCGTTATGCAGACAGCGCACTGTATTACCAGGACCAGATTGAGGAAGTGCGTCTCGATCTTTACATGAATAAAGCAAGAGCACTAACCTTGAATAATCGAAGTGCAGAAGCCAATGCTTTATTGGATTCCCTGATCACGTTATATCCGGAAGAGGACGGCCTTAAGTTGTGTCGAGTACAGTTGCGCCTATGGCAGGGCAGGAAGGCATCGGCCCTGCAGGAATATACCCGACTTTACCAGACGGACACGTTATCAAATGACTTGAAAGTAGGATTAGCGGAAGCCTATAATGCCAACGGACTTCGGCGTTCGGCGCGTGATCTTGCCGTTCTCGCTGCTTCGATGCAACCTGATAACCCAGATACCCGAAGGATGGCACGAAATATGAAGCTGGCGATCCGGCCAACCATTGAAACGGCACTGGCTTTTTCATCAGACAAAGGAGGAAACGAAGCCACCGAATGGACGGGAAGTTTTGGTGTGCATTGGCTCGATAATGTCCACTCAAAGGTCACCTTTTCAAACAGGCAGGTTCGCAATACCAATGAAGGGAGCAGGTTGTCGCGCCAAAGTATGGGCTTCGCCACCTCGTGGCAGATGGTCGGGGCGCTGGGTTGGAAGGCATCACTGGTCCATGACAGGCTCGAAAGCGCAGAACGTGAATTCGATGTGAGGCTTAGTGGCCAAGTGGGATTTTTATGGAATCCCGGCAATTCCCATTCCTTCGAAGGCAGTTTTTCTACTTCTTTTATGGACTATAACCCCAGCCTTCTTTCGCAAACGATACGCACCAGTCATTATAAATTGGTGTATCACGCCTATACCTTTCACCGAATTGGTACATTCAACCAGTTGATCTATACCAGGCAATCTGACCAGAACCAGCGCTTTCTTTATTTCGGTTCGCTGTATTACAACCTGTCCGTCTATCCGGTGATTCAGTGTGCCGTGAATTACAGTTATTTTGGATACGACCTGGCCCGGCCGGAAATCTATTTCAGCCCTGATCGTTTCCAGACAATTGAGGCTATGGTCAAGGTCGACAGTGCACCCCTCCAGGGCAAGCGATGGCAGTACCTCCTTGTTTTGGCCAGCGGATACCAGTTTATCGAAGATAATTCCGCACAATGGACTCTCCGGGCAGAGGCCAAACTATCTTATGATATTCATGATCGGATTCAAGCCCAGGCATCTTACCTGTACAGCAATGCCGCCAATTCCACAGCAGCAGGGTTTACGTTTAACCAGGTAAGTGGAGGGGTTAAGATTATATTTTAATGTTTTATAAGTCTTGGGGAAACCGTCAACCCAATGACATTAGCACTTTTGTGCCGCCAACCTGTCCGCCGCAATACTTGCTATGGAAGGCGGGAAGTGCCCAAAAGCTCGTACTGCTGAATATGGCGGGAATTAAGCACCGTCTCAGGCCCAATGATTCTCACTCTTATGGATTCGGAATAGAAAAATACCTGCTTCTCCATCCTGCTTTTTACAGGCATTATTGTATCAGGCTGCATATTTAATGAATAATACAATTAAAATCGATAAATGCGCAGGATAAGCCGCGACGGTATTTTTACTTCTATTGGCCATTAGCAGCAGTACAGGAAAGTCTATTGAAGTTTTGACTTAAATATGATAAATGACAAAATAAGATTGGGCTTATGATTGAATAGCTACTTTTTAAAAATTTTGCCGATTTTCAATTAATGACATTAATGGCATTAAGGACCAGCGACTTGTGTGCCCTGCTGATGGGTATCACTTTGGACTGGATGACGATGGAATTGTCTTTGATGTCTACCACGTGATCAAGGTTCACTATAAAGGAACGGTGCACTTTTAGCAGTCGAGGGTGATTCAGTTTTTCATTCAATGCTTTGAGGCCGATCTGTATGATGTGGTTTTTGTCCTGCGTGATCACTTTGACATAGTCCCCGACATTTTCAAAATAGAGGATAGAGTCAATCGCTATGCGGGTAAGCGTTCCATCGCTGCGCACATAGATTTCTTTTTCACTGCTGCTCGAAGCCAATTTTTCGAGCCTTGCTATAGCATTCTCTACCTTTTCCAGGCTAACATGGAAACGGGGCAGGGTCACCGGTTTTTTAAGAAAATCGGTGACGTTGTATTCAAAAGCATCGAAGGCGTAATTCGTATTGCTGCTGGTAATGACGATCTGCGGGTGGTAGTTGAGTTTTTCCATGAGCTCTATTCCGGTCATCCCGGGCATTTCTACGTCGAGGAACAACAGATCCACTTCGGTTTTACCAAGATATTCCAGGGCAGCACCGGCATTATCAAATGAATCGAGCAATTCCAATTTTTCCGTCTTTTGACAAAGGCGCTCCATAGCTTTAATGGCCATCATCTCATCGTCTACGATAACCGTTTTGAGTTTGTTCATTGAGCAATTTGATTTTTCAGTATCGATTGTTCTTTCTGTACTTCTTTAATGGACTTTTTGAAGTCTGTACTGAATTGTTCAAATAGGGCTGTGTAACCGTTGCTTTGATCTTTTTCAGCTGTCTGTTCAATTTCTGCCAGGATTTGGCATAAATGAGATAGACCAACCATTCTGTAAGTAGGTTTCATCTTGTGTGCCTGCATTTTGACCTGGATTGATGATTTGGCGTCCACGAGATTTTCCAACGTGGTAAATTCCGCCGAGCATTGATCGAGGAACAAGGTGAACATGTCATAGGCATATTCTATGTCATCACCGTAGATTTCGTTCAACGCCGATGTATCCAAATTGTTAGAGAACCGAAAATGACCCGAAACCTTAGGTGCGGGCACAGTCTTTACGCTCAGGTAGCGGTTCAAAACTGCTGATAGTTGTGGTGGGGTAAAAGGCTTCGATAGGAAATCTTTCATTCCGGCACTAAGGGCCATTTGTTTTTTAGTGAGGAAAGTGGAAGCGGTAAGGGCCACAATCGGGGTGGATTGGTTCAACGATTTTTCCATAATCTGGCGTGTGGCTTCCAGGCCATCAAGTCTGGGCATTTGGAGATCCATGAATATGAGGTCATAGGCCTTCATCCTTGCGTGATGAACGGCGTCTTCACCATCTTCTACAAGGTCGAAATCAATACCCCATTTCTTCATAAGCGTAGAAATATACTTCTGGTTCATGGCATTGTCTTCGGCTATAAGGACCTTTTGGTCCGCAAACTTCCAGACGTCTCCTGCCAAAGGCAGCATTTCTGAAGCTTCCAATTCTTTGCCGACATTGGTAAAAGGAAGGTCAACAATAAACCGGGTACCCACCCCTTCGTTGGACTGAAAATGTATGTTCCCCTCGAGGATCTCTACAAGACTCCTTGTGATGCTCAAGCCAAGACCCGTACCTTTGTATTTTTTCATCGTGTCGTCACTGACTTGCCTGAATTTTTCAAAGATGACGCTATGCATCTTCTCGGGAATACCAATGCCAGTGTCCTCCACTTCAAATCTTATCTTGAGGGTATCCCCTTTTTCCGATAACAACCTGACCCTGACAAATACAGACCCCTGATGAGTAAATTTCACCGCATTACCGACCAGGTTGATGAGGATCTGGTTAAGCAGCAATTCGTCTACCAGCAGTTGTGTATGGATTTCTTTGTCAATGGTCAGTTCGAGCGCAATTCCTTTTTCGCGCGCTTTCATCGAAAATGAGTTAACCACGTTGCCCACAAGGCGTGGGAGGTTGACAGGGATAAGCTTTTTCTCGATGTGACCGGCATCGATCTTACTGATATCCAGTATATCAGAAATAAGGGTGTGGAGCAGGTTGGCCGAGTTGGAGAGAATGTCGAGAAATTCTTTTTGTTCAGCATCGAGGGTGGTATCGTTAAGCAGATGGGCCATGCCAATGATGGCGTTGAGCGGGGTACGTATCTCGTGGGACATGTTGGCCAGGAATTGCTTCTCAGCTGCCTGGGCTTTTTCTGCTTTCTTTTTTGCGATCTCGAGTTGTTTCTGAAGCGTTTTTTGGTAAGTGATGTCGTAGTGTATGCCTATACTGCCGACAACTTCATCATTGAGATTGTAGAAAGGCGCTCCGCTTATGAGCATCCATTTCTCTTTGCCTGACTTGGTTGAGATCGGTATCTCATAGATGTCGGCGATGCCTTTTTCGCGCTTTTCGTGTTGACTCGCGATGATGTCCCGTGCCCTGTCGTTCAAAAGGAAAGATTCGGGATTCAGACCGACAAGTTCCTCGGGTTCATATTCCACCATATCACAGAAGCCCTTATAGGCCTTGACCACTTTTCCATCAAGATCCACTTCGAGAATACCGAGCTTCATGTTCTCGATCATGCTGCGGTATTTCTGTTCACTCAACGACAATGTCTTTTGCGCTATTTCCAGGGCTGCCTCTATCTCCTTTCGTTCTGTGATGTCCCTTGCAACAATGGAGAAAACCAGTTCATCTTCTTGTTCAATACGCTTCACGTTTTGTCCAAACCAAATGGCCTTGCCTTCCTTGCTGAGAACAGGTACCTCCATGTAGGAATCTTCTACTTCATTGTCACGCATCGTTATGTAGTAGTTCATAACCTCTTCCATAAATTCCGGAGGCATAAAGTCGGTAAAATGCTTTCCTATGAACTCTTCTTTTGAGTACCCCAGGACCTGTTCAGCCATGGCATTCGTATAGGTTATGTATCCTTCAGGATTGGAGTAGTATATGATTTCCTTGGCCGATTCGACAAGAAGTCTGTATTGCCGTTCGCTCTCGGTAAGTTGCTGGGTCCGCTCCTGGACTTTTGACTCTAGGGCTTGGTTGAGCTCCTGGAGTTGGTTGTTTAAGTGAAATAGCTCGAGCGCCTTGGATTCAATGACAGCCTCTGCAGCCTTCCGCGCTGCGATTTCGCGTGTGATTCGTTTTTTTAGCAGCTCGAGCTCGTTCATTTCAGACTTCTTTGGTAAGGGTAAATTTCACCCTGGTCCCATCCGCCTCTAGGATTTCTTTATGAATATTCATTTTTTCGCCATAGTGATCCATGCTTTTCTCTATCAGCCCTTCCGCAAAGTCGCTCATTTTTCTCCGTGAGTTATAGATCATGACCATCGTGTTATCGTCCGGCCGGGAGGTGTCAATTTTTGGAAGTTCCGCCTCAGGATATAATTTTTTCACCTCAACGTGAATATGATCCTCAATTGAATCCAGGAAGTCGAAAGTACTCTGGTGCGGGCTGAAAAATGCCTCGTATTTTTTGAGAAAATAGTCAAAAATATATTTGCCGTATTCTTTTAAGAGTACGGGCACGGGGGTGTTGGTCTTTTCTGATAAATGGGTAACGAGTTGCACCATTTCCCCATGTTCATAGGTTCCCACAGCGGTATACGCACCATCTGATTTGAGGTCACTGGCACTGAGAATATGGTCGACCACTTCATAGCCAAAGCGATCTTCGACCATTTCAAGGAATTCGGTAAAGACTACACCTTTCATATACAATTTAATTTAATTTATAATAAACTCACAGTAAAGGTATTAAAATAGTTTGAAGGAATTTTCATTTGAGGAAAATTCTCGGTTGTTACATGACTGGGAAATTGTGTTGAATGCGTTCAAATCGACAAGTAGACATTAAAGATGTATCAAATAAAACAGGCTGGTACACACCAGCCTGTTCCTCTAACATTACTCGTCAACTCCTAAAATGAGAGGATGTACTTGGGACGACTCAATATCGATGAAGTCACCGATAGATATCATCAGGCTCCTCTAAAGGCTTCTAAACGGGATGTGTGACAGACTGTTCTGTTTGGAATCGAATTTGGCAAGGGGGGGTGTAAACTGACATTTAAACGGCATAACCTAAAAAACAGCGAATGTTCTTTTAAATTATAAGAATTTGTCTATTTTCATCCTTCAGGCGTTTCCCCTATTAAAATACATCTGATGAAAAACTGTTATAGCCACCTGTTTGCATTAACCATAATTTTCTTTTCTGTCGGCCTTATGGCACAGACGACCGTCACCGGGACCATTACTGATAACATCACCGAAGAGCCGCTTATCGGGGTGAACATCATTATTAAGGGAACCACTACCGGGACCATTACGGATCTGGATGGCACTTACTCCATCGATGCGGAATCGGATGACGTGCTCGTATTTTCTTTTACAGGTTACAGATCTGAAGAAGTACTTGTGGGCAACCAATCGGTCATCGATCTGGCAATGGCAGCCGGTGAAGAGTTGAGTGAAATCGTTGTAACGGCCTATGGCACGCAGCGAAAAGTGACTGTGACAGGTGCCATTTCCGCTGTTCAGGGCAAGGAAATTACGAAATCACCGGCCGTAAATGTGTCCAATTCTCTTGCAGGAAGGTTGCCAGGCCTGGTAGCGATTCAGACGAGCGGTGAACCGGGAGCAGACGATGCGCGTATTCGCATCCGGGGGCAGAACACATTGGGGAACAGCAGTCCATTAGTTGTCATTGACGGGGTGCCGGACAGGGAAGGAGGTCTAAACCGTTTGAATCCACAGGATATAGAATCTATTTCCGTTCTGAAGGATGCATCTGCCGCTATCTACGGTGCCAGGGCAGCAAATGGCGCCATCATTATTACCACCAAAAGGGGGACGACAGGCAAACCTAGTATAACCTACGATTTTAACCAGGGGTGGGCTCAGCCGACGGTCATTCCTGAAATGTCCAATGCGGTGGAATATGCCAATATCATGAATGAAATCCCGATTTATCAGAGTATCCCAGTCAATGAATGGGAAGCAGCATGGAGCAGCATACAGTCTACGGGCACCTACAACTCTCCCACACCCGGGGTAGGAAGCCTGAGTGCCAACTTTAGCCCGGATGCTGTACGAAAGCACGGGGATGGCAGTGACCCCTGGGGTTTTCCTGATACCGACTGGTTTGGCGATGCTTTCCGTACATGGGCTCCCCAGCAAACGCACAACCTGGGCATTTCAGGCGGATCCGAGCGATTCAGGTATTTCGGATCACTGGGTTTTATCAACCAGGATGCTTACTACAAGAATACAGCCACCAACTATAAACAATATAACATGAGGTTGAACATCGACTCGGAAATCAATGAGTATGTCAACCTGAACTTAGGTTTTATGACAAGACGTGAAGATCGCAACTTCCCAACGCAAAGCGCAGGTGCCATCTTTAGGATGCTGATGAGAGGCCGGCCGACTGAGCCGGAAATATGGCCCAACGGCAAGCCTGGCCCGGATATTGAAAACGGCCAAAACCCGATCGTCATCACGACCAATGCTACCGGCTATGTGGATAACCCGGCAGACCTTACACAGATCAATGGTGGGATAGACATCACGAATCCCTGGGTTGACGGTCTTACGCTCAGCCTGTCCGCTTCTATCGACCGGACCAATGCAACCACAAAAACATGGCGTACACCATGGGAATTGTATTTCTGGGACAGAGTGAGTTATGAAGAAGATGGCGTTACGCCCTTGCTTATGCCGGCAGTAAGATCTGCATTTAAAAATCCCGACCTCACGCAAGCATTTGAATCAAGGTTGAACACCAACCTGACGGCAATATTGCGCTACCAGACAGAATTCGGAGAAGGCCATAACCTGAATGCCATGGCGGGTGTCACCAAGGAAAACTTCCAGGGCTCCTTTTTCTCGGCCTTCCGCAGAGATTTTATTTCCGGTGCGATCGATCAGCTTTTTGCCGGAGGATCGACCCAACAGAATACCAATGGTAGTGCCTTTGAAAGAGCGCGGCTCGGCTACTACGGACGCGTTGAATACAATTTCCAGGAGAAGTACCTCGCCGAATTTATCTGGAGATACGATGGCTCCTACATCTTTCCCGAATCGGGAAGGTTTGGGTTCTTCCCAGGCATATTGTTGGGATGGAACATCACCAGCGAAGACTGGTTCAATGTCAATAACCTGGATAGGCTGAAGATCAGGGCCTCCTATGGTGAAATGGGTAATGACCAGGTATTTTTCAACGGTCAACTTCAGGAATATGCCTTCCTTTCGACCTTTGGATTCGGACGTTATCCCATAGCTAATGTTGTACAGACAACACTGCGTGAAACCGTTCTTGCCAATCCGGACTTTACATGGGAAAGAGCTCAAAACCTGAACATTGGCATCGATGCCACCATAGCAGGGAATTTTGATGTCAGTCTTGAATATTTCAAGAACAAGCGCGACCAGATCCTGATCCAGGAAACGGGTTCTACACCGGCTTCTTCAGGTATCAGTTCGTTACTGCCACCGGTCAATGCCGGACAAGTAGACAATTCGGGTTTTGAATTCGCCTTTACTTACCAGGGAGGTAACCGAAGCGCGTTCCGGTACCAGGCGGGATTCAATGGAGGATATGCCAAAAACAATGTGGTATTTATGGATGAGATACCTGGCGCACCGGATTATCAGCGACAGGAAGGTAAACCTATTAATGCCTTCCTCGTTTATGAATACGACGGAGTCTTCCGCGACCAGGCAGATATAGAGGCCAATAATCTTGATTACAGTGCAGTGACCGGACAGTTGATACCAGGTGATATGAAATTTAAAGACATCAATGGAGACGGAGCCATCAATGCCGATGACCAGATCCGACTGGACGAAAATGAAACACCTACATTTAGCTTCGGTTTGACATTTGTTGCCGATTACAAGAACTTTGACTTGTCAGTTTTGTTTCAAGGAGCAACAGGTGCGAGATTCAGGGTTCAGACAGAATCCGGTGACATCGGTAACTTCCTGAAATACGATCATGACAACCGATGGAGTATAGATAATCCAAGCAGCGTGAGTCCACGGCTGGCAAGTCGCGGTGATACGTATTATACAGGTGGGCCCTATGGCAATAACACCTATTGGTTGTTTGACAAGGATTACCTGAGACTCAAGAATCTCGAATTGGGTTATACCCTGCAAAACGAATCGCTGGAGAAAGCCAAGATTGCCAATCTACGATTCTATGTGAACGCTTTGAACCTTTTGACTTTTGATAAACACGGCATATTTGACCCCGAATCTGAAAACCAGGCTGGCACCTATTATCCCCAGTCGCGCGTTGTCAATACCGGAGTAAGCATTACCTTCTAATATTTATAATGATCATGAAAAGAACAATACTTTCGATCACAATTGTCCTACTCGCAATGATTGTGATTCCTTTCTCCTGCAGCGAGGAATTCTTGGATACCCAACCACTGGACAGGATATCCAGTGATGCTACATGGGCAGATGGACCGCTTGCCGAAGCGTTTATATTCAACGTATACGCTTCGCTCGGATACGGAGGTTTCGAAGAGCAGGGATTGGCGGCCATCACCGATGAAGCCATGTTTACACATGCCGGTCGCAACATCAATACTTTTACCCAAGGACTGGAAGGTCCCGGCGCACTGGCTTGGAAGAGCCCGACATACGAATGGGGATCCATGTATCTCGCCATCCGCAAGGCAAACATCGCCATCGCTAATCTGCCGACCTCGACATTCAGCGATGATGAACTGCGAGATCGATTGCTTGGAGAAGCATACTTCCTTCGCGCCTATTATTATCACCAACTCCTGCGATACTATGGTGGTGTGCCAATCATCGACAGACCTTATGGATTAGGAGAGGATTACGCAGTGGCAAGAAATACCTTTGAAGAGACAGTAAACTTCATCGTTTCTGACCTCGACGAGGCTACATCGCTGTTAACGGGTAAAGCCGAAACACCAGGCCGTGCTTCACGGCTTGCAGCCATGGCGCTGAAAGCAAGAGTGCTGCTCTATGCTGCCAGTGATCTTCACGATGCGGCGACGGCCCAGGGCAACAGTTCAACACTCAGCGGATATGGTAACATTGAACTGGTGGCATATACCAGCGGAGGACAGCAGTCGCGATATCAACAGGCACAAGCTGCTGCAAAAGCAGTGCTCGATGAAGGCCAGGGATACCAACTTAATCTGGGAGCCCCAGTTTCAGCGGAAGATGGAAAACAAAACTACCTGTCCATTGCAATGGGCGGACAAAGCGCGATGGGAGATGCCGCTGCAGCGGTGGAATTGATTTTTCAAAGAACACATACTGCAGAGTATACCGAAGAAGACAACTGGCCACTAGGAGGCATCAACTATGGAATCAATAATGGTCCCAATGGATACCACAACTGGGCCGGTAATACGCCGATCCAGCAACTGGTGGACGATTACGAGATGATGGATGGATCCAAATTTGACTGGAGTAACCCCGAACATTCGGCTGATCCATATGCCAATAGAGATCCGAGGTTTTATGCCACAGTCCTATACGATGGTGCTGGTTGGAAGCCACGCCCTTCGGATGTGGCGGGCGTTGATCCGGCGGACCAAATTCAGACAGGTTATTACGATGACGGTAACGGAGGATTGATCAACGGTATCGATACGCGGGAGTCACCCATCGAAAACTGGAACGGAAGCCGTACCCACTATTACACGAGGAAATTCATCGATCCCGATCCTGGCAAACCAGACGATTTCTCAGCTGCTCAAACCGTGCCATGGCCATTCATCCGGTATACCGAAATGGCGTTGAGCTATGCGGAAGCATCGCTCGAACTGGGGCAGGAGCAGGAAGCAAGAGACTGGATCAACCGAATCCGTTTCAGGGCCGGAATGCCCGCGATCAACGATTCGGGGGATGCATTGCGACAACGCATCCGTAATGAAAGAAGGATTGAGTTGGTCTACGAAGAACATCGATATCACGATGGGCGCCGCTGGATGATTGGAGATATGCTGGGACGTGGCATCCAGGCGATCAATATTATTGCAACATTGAAGCCGGGAGCAAGCCCTCACGTGCCCTATCGCCACGATAAATCCAGGTATGATTACTCCTATGAGGTTTTTGATAATACCGAGAACGAAACGCGCATATGGGATGACAAGATGTATTACCGTCCCATCAGTCGCGATGAAATAAACCGCAACAGTCAATTGGTACAAAACCCGGGATACTAACTTTAGAAAACTTAAACCGTACTATATAAAAACTCTCCCGGCCTTCATGGATTGGGAGAGTTTTTTACTTTTAGCCTTTGTCGGACATTGATTTTCACAATGGATGGCACAAAAACAGGACATTCAAATATTCATGTGACAAAGACTTCAAGGCTTCAAATATTAACGCTTGCGCTCTTTGCCATTGCCATCTCCTGTAATCTTTCAGACATTAACGGGGACCAGGAGGGTTCTCCGGTTTTTTCAGTCATTTCGCCTGCTGATTCAGGTATCGAATTCCAGAATGTACTTGAAGAAGGTCTCAATACCAACATTTTGATGTATGAGTATTTCTACAATGGAGGTGGTGTTGCGGCTGCGGATTTTAACGGAGATGGTTTGACAGATGTATATTTCTCGTCAAATATGGGCAACAATGCCCTATACATCAATAAGGGCAATCTAAAGTTCGAAGAAATAGCATTTGAGTCGGGAGTAACAGGGAGACCGGGACCGTGGAAAACGGGTGTTAGTGCTGTCGATGTAAATGGAGATGGCAGAATGGATCTATATCTGTGCTATTCGGGAGCACTTCCACCAGAGAAGAGGCGGAATCAGATGTTCATCAACAGCGGGAACAATGAAAACAACCACCCCACTTTTGTTGAAAGCGCTGGGCCTATGGGATTAGCTAGCGAGGCATTCAGCACACAGGCCTATTTTTTTGACTACGACAGGGATGGTGACCTCGATATGCTTTTGCTGAACCATAACCCCAAGAACCTGCCTATTCTCAATGAAGTCAAAACCAAAGAATTACTCGGGATTGACGATCCGCTTAAAGGTGTGCGGTTATTGAGGCAGGATGATGGCTTTTTCAATGATGTTACCGTACAATCCGGGATAAGCAGTTCTGAGTTGACTTATGGTCTTGGGGTTGGAATCGCAGATTTTAATACCGATGGTTGGCCCGACTTTTATGTTTCCA
>JBFKOL010000026.1:0-22768 GCA_041628815.1 Saprospiraceae bacterium
ATGTGGCGACTGTAACGGCCCAGCCATACAGGTTTAAGCATTTCACCACCGATCAAGGACTTTCTCAAAACAGTGTTGTGGACATTGTCCAGGATAAAAGCGGATTGTTGTGGTTAGCGACCCAAGATGGCCTGAACCGATACGATGGATACGAAGTAACCTACTTTGAAGAATATTTTCGCGATATCACGCGCCCATCCTACAGTCAGCTTGGAAAAGTGTTCATCGACAGTAAAAACCGACTGTGGACTGCCAATTTAGGAGGTCACCTCCAGTGGCTTGATCGGGATACGGGGAAATTCTCGAGAACCGATGGTATCAACGAGGTCAGCGTCATGCAGGAAGACTCTGCGTCACTATGGGTGGGTACCTATGGAAATGGGCTTTTTAATCTGAATGCATACAGTCAGGATTTCAGTTTGACAAAGTTCGGATTTGACCGGCAAATCTACGAATTGCTGGTGGAAGAAGACCGGATCTTACTTGCAACAGACAATGGCATCTGGTCATTTTCGCGCGTCACCAAAGAATTCGAGGTGATGACGAACACCATAGGTAGGTCATTTTCAAAAATTCTTCATGTCGACGGTGAATACATTCTTGGCACCTATGGTTCAGGTATATGGCGTACTGAGGATTTCCGTTTCGTCGAACAGGAAAAGGCATGTCCCGATCGACTCTTGGTGCAGGATCTCCTTTACCACGATGACCTGCTATGGATCGCTACTTATGGGGACGGGGCATACACCGTAGATGCCAATGGGTTTGTGACCCAATATAGGCACAACCCGGCTAATTCTTTTTCGATCAATTACAACGATATTATTTCACTTTTTGCCGATGTAAAGGGCAATGTGTGGTTGGGTACAGATGGTGGTGGAGTGTCCATTCTGAGCAAAACGTTGAACCGGTTTGGTGGAATATCGAGAGAACAAGTCCCAATAAATTATCCAGTAGATGTACCGCGTGCCATTGTAAAAGATCAATTCGGTGCTTTATGGATAGGGACGTCGGGAAAGGGCCTCACGAGGATGGACGCTAAAACCGGAACATTTCATCATTATTCCACCGCTTCGAAATCGGGTTTGCTGTCCGATCGCATTGTCAGTTTGCAGGAAGGAGAACATGGAATCTGGATAGGTACGCAGGGAGAATGCCTCGATTTTGTTCCATTCGAGAACGCTCCTGATTATACCGTTCCGCAAAAGTTGGACTGCCAGACCATATGGGATATATTCCGAGATATCGATGGCACATTGTGGCTGGCGACCCGCGATAGGGGTATTCTCTCCTATAATCCCAAATCCACAGAATTAATTACTCACCTGATAGACGAAGATGCCGAACAGGATGATAGAAACAATGTCAGGGTCCTTGCCGGAGGAGAAAGAGGATATTTATACGTGGGCACTGAGGATGGTGTCATTTATGAGTTTACCATGTCAACTGGCAGATTCCGGAGCATTTCTTTGCCCGATTCCGTAAATACGGGCCCGATAAAAAGTCTATATATCGATGGAGATGAGATGTGGATTGGAACACAGCAGGCCGGATTGCTGAGACTTAATGTTAAGAGCAGGAGTCTCAGAATTATCAACCGCGATAACGGGCTTCCCAATAATGTTATCTATGCCGTTATCCCTCAAGATGATGAATATCTGTGGGTCTCCACAAACCACGGAATTAGTCAGCTGGATAGAACCTTGATCGATGATCCATCCGCAAAATATGTAATCCAAAATCTGTCGAAGTCAGATGGGCTTCTGAGCAATGAATACAACACCGGGGCGTATTTCAAGGATAATGATGGTATCGTGTACTTTGGGGGTCTTGAAGGAGTCACCTGGTTTGACCCGAAAGATATTGTTCCCGATGACTCTCCCGTGGATGTGATATTATACAATCTCACACACAGGTCCGGTGAAGGTCTACAGGTCTTAAAAATCCAGTCAAATTCGGTTATCCGGCTGCGCCCGGATCAGACAGACTTTCAAATCACCTATTCGGCAATCGATTATCTGCGTTCAGAGAAATTAAAATACAGATACCGGTTGAATGGATTTCAGGAAGATTTTATCGATAATGGAACCGGACGGCTTGCCCATTTTACCAATGTTCCCTCCGGAACGTATGTTTTCGAACTTTACGCGACCAATGCCGATGGGTTGTGGAATCAAATACCGTCTACCTTAAAACTGGTAGTTATCACACCATGGCACCAGACCTGGTGGGCATATGCCCTCTGGGGAATACTGGGGATGTCACTGATTGCTACGGGCTACAAGATGAGAACAAACTATATCCGGAGAAAGGAAGCCGAGAAATACGAGATATCCAAACAGATGGCCAATCTTGAATTACAACTGTTAAGGACGCAAATGAACCCCCACTTCATGTTTAACAGTCTGAATTCAATTAAGAATTACATTCTCAAATCGGAAATCAATACCGCTGCTGAATACCTGTCTTCTTTTGCCCATCTCATTCGACTCATTCTTCAAAACTCAAGGCAACAATTAATAACGTTGGAAGAAGAACTGGAAACACTCAAATTATACATTGCCTTAGAGAAGATAAGACTTAAAGGAGGATTCGATTTCATTCTGATCATAGAGGATCACCTCGATCTCGATATGATCATGGTTCCTCCTATGATTATACAACCGTATGTAGAAAATGCCATATGGCACGGATTGCGATATAAGGAGAAACAGAAAATACTTGAACTTTCCGTAGCTCGAAGCAATGGCGAAGTTCATATTATCGTAGATGATAATGGTATTGGAAGGAAGGAGGCAGGAAGGATTAAAAGTAGGTCAAAGATTCAGTACAAACCCATGGGGATGGGCATAACCCACGAAAGGGTAGAAATTCTCAATCGCTCCGGCGAGTACAACATATCAGTCGATGTCCTGGATAAATTCGATACGGACGGCGCCGCGGCAGGAACGAGGGTAGTGCTGAAGATTCCCCAAATGGATTTCAATTAATAAGGGTACCGTTTCTGATGCTAACGGCTCAACGATAATGTCAATCGCTCAATCGCATTGGCGCGTTGCACGCTAGGTATTTAACTTTCTACCAATCGTCCCATGAAAACGGTTTTGTCTTTGTTGAACAAAAAAAAGTCAAGTGAAAATTTCAGAACGCGAGCACGAAGTTCTTCAACTCATGAGCCAGGAATATACCACAAAGGAAATAGCCAGGCTTCTTTATCTCAGCCACCATACCATCGAAACGCACAGGAAAAAACTTTTGGAAAAACTTCAGGCCAAAAACTCGGTTGGCCTGGTAGTAAGGGCTTTGAGAAACGGAATTCTTGAACTCTAAATCCTTTACAATGAAATGTGCAATACTTTGTTCTATAATATTCCTTTCATGCATCAACCAATCTTTCACCCAGTATGCGCCGGAGCTTGATCTCGTAGGCAGCAACGATGCTTCCGATGGGGGTGAACTTCAATTGACCACCCCCTCCAACGGCCACTTCATCAGGTTGTTCTCGGGACACGATGGTGACCCCAACCCTTTTCTGTATTTCAGTTCTGATGATGACTTCAGGATTGCCACAGGTGATATGAATTTCAATGGCTTCACCGAAAGGCTCACCATTCGCGGCAGTGGACTCATCGGTGTGCATACGAATGATCCGCAGGACGATTTCCATATCAATGGTGAAGTGGTATTTCCATGGGATGCCACATTCTATCACTATAGCTCTGCTTTTAGAGCGGGGTTTGAAAAATTGAGATGGCTCAACAAAGGGTGGAATGGAGCCCTATGGGACTATACTTATCTTGGCAGTAGCGGAGGAAGGGACAACAATGAACAGGCAGCTTTGATTTTATCAAACAGGCTTGGCGTACTTTTCGGCAAAGGAAGCAACGCGGCAGATGTATTAAGCACTGAATTCATGCGCATCAACGAAGCCGGAAATGTTGGTATTGCAACCATCACGCCATCGGAAAAACTCGATGTCAACGGCAATATTAAATCAAGCTCTTTGGCCGGTACCGGAGACAGGAACGTGGTGGCCGATAGTGATGGAGTGTTGAAAGTTGAAATGCCATCACTGAAGTATTTATCCATCCCAGCTTCGGCTTTTCATCCCAATGCAGAAAATCACACAATAGACTGGTTTTCCGATGCGAGCAGCGCTTTCTTTAACACTGCACCGAGTCTTTCTGATGGTTTGATTGCTCCCATTGCGCTTCCACATGGCAGCACCATTACACAGATCACAGTCTACTTCACTGATGATGACCCTTCGAACAAAGTCTGTTTTAAAATTATGAGATTCGATAATGTTACAGGAGGGTCTTTCGCTTCAAGTATCTTCACGGTAAACAGTACGGATTCCGGTTATCAGGGAATCGCGACATCCACCAGTATTTCCATAGACAATACAAGGTATGCTTACTCCTTTGTTATGGACCCAGATCCCTTAGCGGTTGGCCCTTACATGGATTCCGATTTCAAAATCCACCAGGTCGTCATTCAATATGCTGAATGAATAGACAGGATAGTTTTCAACCAAAATTTCTATTGTGCCGGTAATAAAGGATTGCCGGCACTTTTTTAATGCCCGAATCAATATTTTGTAAGCAACTCATGATTGTTCACCGGCGGAAGTGACAGGAATGGCTCAGAAATTAGCAAATTGCCAACTATCTCTTCCATGTTTTGGCCTGTGAATGAACCCAGGTCATCCAGTGTAAATGCAAATAGACAGCGTCACAGCAGGTGCTTCAGCTGTCTTTTATGCCAGGGATCTGTATATTTTTCAATCACCGAGTGATTTTTCCACATGGCTACTAACATGAAAACCTGCCGCTTCTGGCAGGTATCATGTTCATAAATTTGTATAAAAGGGTAATAAACTTAGAGACGCTATCAACTCATGAAAATAAGTCAATGTGGTGTATAATAAGGACAACTTGATTCGAGAGTACCCCTAGTGAAAAAGTGTTTTATCTGACTAAAGAATAATGCCTTAGACGAATATTGACATTCAAACATGCTTCAGTTCCTTCAATGCATTACGCACAGATCCATACTTAAGCAACATTCTTTTGGCGTCTTCGTAACCGAGGTTATGTTCGCGGACAAGGATACGCGTGCCACGATCGATGAGTTTATTGTTGCTGAGTTGCATGTCGACCATTGTATTGTCCACGACACGGCCGAGTTTGATCATTACACTTGTCGATATCATATTCAGTACAAGTTTCTGTGCAGTGCCGGATTTCATTCTGGTACTACCCGTGACGAACTCAGGCCCCACAATTACTTCGATAGGAAAATCTGCCTGTCCTGCGAGGGGTGAACCCGGATTACAGGTAATGCATCCGGTTTTTATGTTTCTTTTTCTGCAGTCTGCAAGCCCATTAACCACATATGGAGTAGTGCCGGAGGCCGCAATACCAATTACGAAGTCGCCAGAGTCGGCACCGTATTCAGAGAGGTCTTTCCAGGCGAGATCGGCATCGTCTTCTGCGAATTCCTGTGCCTTCCGAATGGCCTTGTCTCCTCCGGCCATAAGCCCGACTACCCATTCGTGTGGTACACCAAAGGTCGGAGGACATTCCGATGCATCGACAATACCCAGCCTTCCACTTGTGCCTGCCCCAATATAAAATAACCGGCCACCCAGCTTCATTTTGTCATAGACGGCCTCAGTGCACTCAGCGATGGCAGGAATGACGCTTTTTACAGCCAATGCCACTTTCTGATCTTCGTTGTTGATGTTGACCAACAATTCCGTCGTGCTCATCTTTTCCAGGTGGCGATAAAGTGAACTTTCTTCAGTGATCTTACGCATGGTTCATTTTTAATGATAAAGTCCAAAGCCCTAAAAATGTGAGACCTCCATTCAGGGCGAGGATGAGAAACCCGAATTCAAATCCTCCAAGCCAGTTGGTCGAGTTGGCATTGATGACGTATGAAAGCAGGGGGGCGAGAAGGCATACAACAAGTGCATATCGATCCCTTATTTTTCTTCGGGTCATCATTCCAAAGCTGAATAATCCGAGGATAGGTCCGTATGTGTACCCGGCAGCGATGAACAGTTCGTTGATGATTGCATCGTTGTTGAGAGAATTGAATACGGCAATAACGGCAAAAAGGATGAGAGAGAATCCAATGTGGACCTTTAATCGCGTCCCTTTCTGTTGTTCCTCCGTGCGATTGCTGGATTCGAAATCTAGAAAGTCTATGCAAAAAGAGGTAGTAAGAGCTGTCAGTGCGGAGTCGGCGCTGGAATACGCAGCGGCAATCAGACCCAAAACGAATATGATGCCAATCACTGGGCCCAGTTGGTTGAGTGCTATCTCGGGATAAAGAAGGTCGGTTTTTTCAGGAATTGTTATGCCTTCGTGGTTGGCGTAGACGTATAACAATGCACCCAGGGTAAGGAAAAGAAGGTTGGCAAAAACGAGGATCGTACTGAATGTGAAGATGTTTTTCTGTGCGTCGCGCAAGGTTTTACAAGTCAGGTTTTTCTGCATCATATCCTGGTCCATTCCGGTCATAACAATGGCGATCAATGCTCCGCTTATAAATTGTTTGAAAAAGTTGTTAGGGTCGGACCAACCTCCCTTGAAGTAAAACATCTTGTCGTAACCCGCATCCCGGATTTCTTGTATCATGCCCCCGGCTGACAGGCCCAAAGACTGTCCAATGGCAACTATGGTAAGTATTACCGCACTCAGCATACATACGGTTTGGATGGTGTCGGTCCAGACAATTGTCTTGATGCCACCCCTGAAGGTGTAGACCCATATGAGCCCGATCGTTATGGCCACAGTCCCAAGAAAGGGAATGCCAAAGGCATCCATAACAAACGACTGCAAAACAATGGCAACCAGAAATAACCTGAAGCTGGCCCCGATAACTCTGGAAAGTAAAAAGTAAAAGGCACCAGTCTTGTAGGACACTTTTCCAAAGCGGTCCTGCAGGTAGCCATAGATGGTCGTGAGATTCAACCGGTAATACAATGGCATCAGGACAGTAGCTATTACGAGGTATCCCACGAGGTATCCCCACACGATTTGCATGTAGGAAAAATTCATGTTGGTGCCCCCTTTACCCACGAGACCGGGAATGGAGATAAAAGTGACGCCAGAGAGCGATGCACCGATCATGCCTATAGCGACCAATAACCAGGGAGATTTGCGGTTGGCAATAAAAAATGCCTTGTTGGAAGAGTCTTTTCCGGTAAAAAAAGAAACAACTACAAGAAAGGCAAAATATGCTCCAATTACGAGCAAGGTGAGTATTGGACTCAGTTGAAATCCCATCGCGCAAAGGTAAAAAAATGTTCATGCCAGACCCGCACCGCAGTTGGTCAGGCATCTTTTTTTGCTGAGGTCACCTATGCTTTGCAAAGTGCCTCAAACACCTCTTTCCATCCGTGCCAGCCATGACCTTCAGAGAACGATGAATTGTGCCAAATCCACGTAAAAGATCCTTGTACTTTTTCAATGGTGCTTTGATACCATGAGATGATGTGCAAGGCATCCTCAGGAGTGATATTCATGTACCACTTCATGCTTGCATCCATGATACAGGGGGGGTGAATGATCAGCGCTGTCATTTTATCTTCAATAACGTCATACCAGGGAAAAGGGACGGCGGTGGAGGCTCGGAATCCGATCCGATCGGCATAAACCATTGATGCATCATGCGTAATTCCCATACCGATCAAGTCACGGTATGTATGAGGCATGGAAAGAAGGAGAAAGTGTTGTCTGGAATCGTTGATTTTTTCGCCAGTCAACTTTTCGAGCATTATCCTTTCTTCGGCAAGCTTATCGGGGATTTTTCCCGATGCAATTGAGGGGTGTAGTCCGATGGTGCCCGACGCTTTCAACCTGTGCACTAAACTTGAAAAGATTGCTGTATTGATCAAATGATTTTCATCCCAGGGTTTTTGGAAATTCATCAACAAATAATAGGTGGGCTTCAGGCCGCTAGAGTCAAAGGACTCTGTCATAAAATCGTAAGTGTCAAATGGGTCGTTACCTGACCGGAAGTAGGCCATGCGTTGAGCTGCCCGTTTCCGATTCCCTTTGATGATATCCTTCAAAAGGCCAGGAGCATTTTTCCAGCCTTTACCTTTGAAGGCATAGGGTATGTCAATATCCACCGATGGCCTATTCCTGTATTTTCTTGGTAAATGCAAGGTATGGCGGCTTGCCGATTCGATATCTTTTTTCAATTCCAATATCCAAAGATCCACCAAGGGGATATCGAGAAACCCATAAAGGCCGGCAAGACTTTGATGGGACGGAAAGCGGCCGAATATATCCGGTACGAAATCCAGGTACTCCTCGTACCTGGTCAAACAGAAGAATATCAATGCGAACAGGTCAAATGAAAAGCTGAAGGAAAGAAAGGGACCTTCGGGTATTGTAAAAAAAACCGGCAAATCGCGATCGTGGGATACCGTTGGTTTGATATCTTCAATATCTTGACCGTACAACAAATCCGACTGGAACAGGTTAATATCTGCGCGATAGTCTGGTGTTGTGCCATAGTTGATGCAGAGGGATGCACCTGCCGTCTCGTCCCATTGTTGTACTACCTTGTAAGGTAACCCGAGGTGAATGTCAAAAACGATGTGAAGGACGTAATCAAGCCTCGCGCTTGACCGGTCAGTCCTCAATGCTATGGTCATATTCAAATGTTACGGGCAGGACCTCCCATTAAGGGAAAAAACAAAAATATTATTATAAATTGAAGTTTGCGATGAAGACTCGATACCTGGCATATGTTTTATCCCTGGCTCTTGTACTGTGCGCTATGGGTATATGCGCTCAGACCGTATTCCAGCCTAAACCTGTCGAGTACGATCTAAAAGGTGTGGTCTTCGCGACGGAATCTGTATTTGAAGGACGGATTCATATGCACGGGTTCACGTTGGGATACAAGCGTGGACGATTAAAAAGCTATTACAGGACTACCTACCAGGGGTTTGAGCTAGGTTACTTAAAAGATGGCCGGGAAGACCGCCAGAATAAAAACATCAGCATCAGCGGAGAGCGACTTTCATCTTCATTCATCTATGGCAAGAGATCCCAGTTTTTTGCCTTTCGGTATGTACTCGGTGAAAAGCGATACCTGTCTGAAAAGACCCAGCGCAAAGGAGTAGCAGTGGGATTGATCTATGAGGGGGGCGTGTCAGTCGGGTTGATCAAACCCTATTACCTGAAGGTCATTCGGACAGAGGAGGACAGGGTGACCCGGGATCTTGAAGAGATCAAGTACAGCGATGAGACACATGAGGACTTTCTCAATTACGACGACATTTATGGTGGCGTTGGATTTTTCAAAGGATTTACCGAAGTCACGCCGACGGTTGGTCTTCATGGCAAACTGGGCATGCACTTGGGTATCGGGGCGTTTGAGAAAAATGTAAAAGCCGTGGAAGTAGGCCTCATGCTGGATGTCTACCCTAGAAAAATCCCATTGTTGGTAGAGCGAGCAGAAATTTCAAACGATTTTTTCTTTCCCAAGCTCTATATGTCCTTTCAATTCGGAAGGAGAAAGCTTTAAAGCCTTCCTTTCATGTAAGGGTGGGCGGTATGTCAAGTATACTTAGCGGCAAGAACATCTTGTTGAGGTAATGCGTTACCTTTACACCTTAAAGTTAAAATGTGTTAGAGTTACCTATTGTCCAGCAGATTACTAAGCGACAGGCACGCCCTTCATGGCTTCGTGTAAAGCTGCCAATCGGTGAAGACTATAAGCGGGTCAGGCGGCTGGTGGATGAATACAAGCTGCATACCATATGTCAGAGCGGGAACTGTCCCAATATGGGAGAGTGTTGGGGGGCAGGTACCGCTACTTTCATGATCCTGGGTAATGTATGTACCAGGTCTTGTTCTTTTTGTGCCGTAAAAACGGGTCGTCCGCCGGAATACGATGAAGACGAGCCGAGGAGGGTGGCGGAAGCCATCCGTCTCATGCAGGTAAAACATGCCGTTATTACATCTGTCAACCGCGATGAGCTCAAAGATCGAGGAGCGGAGATATGGTATCAGACAGTTCGGCTGACAAAAGAATTATCGCCATCAACTACCATAGAAACGCTCATTCCTGACACCAAGGCAAACTGGGAAGCACTCGAGCGTATGGTCTCTGCCGGACAGGAAGTCGTCTCACACAATATGGAAACGGTTCGCCGTTTATACCGCCTTGTTCGCCCCCAGGCCAAATACGACAGGAGCCTGGAACAGATATCGAGAACGAAGGCACTCGGCAAGAGGACTAAGTCCGGATTTATGGTTGGATTGGGGGAGACCAGGGATGAGGTGATGCAAATCCTGGACGATCTGCGCGAACACCAATGCGATGTCGTCACGATTGGCCAATACCTGCAGCCTACCCGCATGCATCTGGAGGTGGCTGAATATGTTCATCCGGATATATTTGAGGAGTACCGGGAAGAAGGTTTGAAAATGGGATTTGATTTTGTCGAGAGTGGGCCGTTGGTGAGATCTTCCTATCATGCAGAAAGACATCTTTGATTGCGCCGCTAATAAACTACCAGGGATTGCAGGTATCGCTGTTGTCCAAAGATTGCCTCCAGGATATATTGACCTTCTGGAATCACCGACAAATCAAGTTTTAAACTGTGTTGTCCTTTATCCAGGAGTTGCCCCTTCCAGATATGAGCCGGTCTTCCGCTCAAATCATAAAGAATAAATGAAACATTTTGTGTCTTTTCAATTCTTACCCGGGCAACCAAATGATCTTGTGAAGGGTTCGGGAAGGTGACGAGGGGCGGTGGGAAACCAAATGTCATCTGTACCCTAATGGCAGCTATCCTGCTTATATATAGAGAACCATCTCCGGTAGACCATTCCAACTGGTAATAGTAGTCGCCTTCCGTGCCAATTTCAACATCTTCAAAAGATACAGTTTGCATCCATGAGGCTTCATCGTTCTTTTGAAGCGTAGCGACGAGAAGCCTCTCGCCTGTGTCGTCCTCCATACGGTAGATGCGTATCAATTGCGCTACTGCATTGATCGAATGATCCCAGGAAAGGATGGTAGAGACTTTTTCAGGATCCCAGTAGGCGGTCAAATTCCTGTCGGCCAGCGCAAGCGTTTTAAAACGCGTACCTGCATTGATTCCACTAGCCGATTCTTCTGCTCCCAGAAAGAACACATCGGTGCGACCATTCACTACATCGGTAACATCGCTGTCCAATAGTTTGTCCTCTCCTTCAAAAGGATGGACAAATGCAAGGTTATTCGGTATTTCGAACATTACCTGGTAGCTGCCCTCCACGAGGTAAGAAAATACATAGCAACCACTGCTATCGGTACTTACAGTTGCTAAGGAACCACCATCTCCATCTAAAAGTGAGACCCTGATTCCCGGTAATACGGTATCGCCGGCATCCAGCACGTGGTTGACTTCAGGTTCGCTGTCCTGCCACACTTTACCACTTATTTCTGCCATGACATTGGTAAGAGATGTCTGTGCAACTAACGTGAAAGCAGGAATGGAGCACATAATCAAAACAAGGCATTTCCATGACTTGTTGGGCTTGGTAGTTCTTATCATGACCGTCGGTTGGAAGCGAAAAGATAGGATTTCAATCCATTTTTCTGGTCATTCTACTGCTGTAATTTTAGTCAGTCGGCGACAATACCGGCGCGGATTCCCATCGATCAATAAAAATGAGCAGTGGATTATACGTGTTTCTGCTGCTCATGTAAGTTTTTAGAATGCGTATCCGAGACCTACACCCAGCCAGTAAGGGATAAAGATTCCATCTGCAATGACAGGTGTAATCCCTACCTTCCACATGAACCCACCATCGGTAGGATGCCGTCGGTACATGAAGCTGAGCGTCGCCCAAAATTCTGAATCACTGAAGTCATCACCCACGAAGTCTGCCTGGGCAGAGACATAGGTTATCCCTGCCCCAATTTCAAAATATTTTCCATTGTTTCCCAGGAAGTGGTTGATCATCAACGGAACGGTGACAACAGATCCGTCGGCGCTTCCACCTCCGACATAGCCGATACCAATCCTCGCACCGGGTCCAGCTGTGTTGGACCCGAAACGCATGTCGTAATTGGCGGAGAAGAAGAGACCATTGCCTCCAAGTTCCACGTAGAAAGCTTTATTGGATTCTTGGGCTCGTAACGGTTGCAAGACCGAAAAGAGAAATACCGTAAAGAATAAAGGAATGGGTAGTAGGTTTTTCATAAGTTTTTTGATTGATTGTGTGGAAAATACGCATAAAATTTAGTGTCCACCCAAAAATATCTACTGTACAATCCTGTGATCTCAGGTTAAGAGTGTTTACCTGTCCGTAATTCTCCGCAATTTAATCTGGAGCGCTGCAAAAAACAGAGTCATGAAGGGGCTCACATAGTTGAATACTGCATAAACGAAATAATCTACCACAGGAACGCCCAGCACCCCAGATTGGTAGGCACCGCATGTATTCCATGGTACGAGGACGGAAGTCACTGTACCTGAATCTTCCAGGGTTCGGCTGAGGTTGACGGGAGCCAGTCCGCGATCAGCATAGGCCTTGGAAAACATCTTTCCTGGTACCACAATGGCAAGATATTGATCGGATGCTGTGACATTGATGGCGAGACAACTCGCTACAGTACTTGCAAATAGACCAAAGATGGACTGGGCAAGGCTTAGGAGTGCCTGGCTGATTCGCGCCAATGCACCTATGGCTTCCATGACACCGCCAAATGCAAGTGCGCATATGATGAGCCAGATCGTGCTCAACATTCCACGCATGCCTCCGGCAGAAAACAAATCGTTAAGGGCTTCATTAGAGGTGACAACAGCGGTATCAATTGTCATTGCGTTCATGACGCCCTTGTATGCCGACTCCAAGGTCAGTACATCACTTCCCCCTGTGGCGGCTACTATGGTCGGTTGAAAGATCAGGGCAAAAAGGCCACCCAATAAAGTGCCGGCGAAGAGAGCGATGAGTGGTTTGGTTTTTTTAATGATGAGCAATATGACTGCAGCGGGGACCAGGAAAAGCCAAAGGCTGATATTGAAACTTTCATCTATGGCGGTCAAAATGGCGGCTGTGTCTGTCGCCCCGTCAGTTTGCCTTACAAGTCCAAGAATTACAAATACTATCAACGTAATGGTTATTGAAGGCACCGTCGTTAAGGTCATATATCGTATGTGTTCGAAAAGCTCAGATCCCGCCATTGCCGGAGCCAGATTGGTGGTGTCGGAAAGAGGAGACATCTTGTCACCAAAGTATGCCCCTGAAAGGACGGCTCCAGCACTCATACCCATAGGTATACCTATGGCTTTACCAATGCCAATAAGGGCAATACCTACCGTGGCAGATGTCGTCCAGCTGCTTCCTGTAGCTATCGAAATGATGGCACAAATGACCACGGTCGCAGGGAGGAATATGGTGGGATTCAACAGCTTCAAGCCATAGTAGATCATGGAGGGAATGACACCACTGATCATCCAAGTGCCTGCAAGGGCACCGACAAAAAGTAGTATGAGTATTGCCCCTGTCGTCGACCTAATGTTGTCCGCCACTTCGGTGAGCATAGACCTGTAACTGACCTTATTAAAAAATCCCACAACAGATGCTACCGATGCTCCAACCAGCAAAATGAACTGATTGGATCCGCTCAACGCATCATCTCCATACATATATACGTTGAAGGCCAGCAATGCGATCAATACAATTACCGGGATCATCGCTTCCCAAATGTTTAATTCCTTATTCTCTATAATCTGGGTATCTGCCATATCAAAACTTAATTGTCCATCATTTACGTCTGAAAGGCGTAAAATACCAAATGCACGAATGACAATTAAGAAACGATTCTTTTATTTCCCATGGATTCCCCTTACTTTCTTACCTGTAAATCTGGAACTATGGCGGATATATACCACGACTTATGGATTAAAAGGGACATTGGATCGGTATTTAAAGGCATCACCTCGCGACCTGGCTTGGACCACTGGTGGACACTATCTTCGGAGGGAGAGCCAGCAGAAGGTGCAAAGTACAGGTTGTACTTTGGCCCGGATTACGACTGGGAAGCTATTGTTTCAGCAATTAAAGTGCCTGAATTGTTCGAATGGACCCTTACGAAATCGGACAAGGATTGGGAGAAGACAAAGATCCGTTTTAAACTCTCCTCGGATGGCCCCTTTACTAAGGTATCGTTTGTCCATTCTGGATGGTTATCCGTCAATGACCATTACAAGCGATCTTCCTACTGCTGGGCTATGTACCTTCGCGCCTTGAAAAATTACCTCGAAAACGGCGAAATAGTCCCTTATGCAATTCGGACAGCCCTGTAAAGGAAAACAGGCACTGCGAAATGAAAGAATCAAAAGCTTTCTCGAGACATGCTTGATTTCATACGGATAGTCACAAATAGACATTCCGCATTTTCATCCTTACATACCACCTCGTTTTCTTTGATTCCTATATTATCGACTCACACAGTTATTACCGATTGCCACGACTTGCCGGACTAGGTCATCGAAGTCAGCATACGTGCTTCTATAGTTGGCTATGGCTACCCGGAGGCAATAAATACCGTGCAGCGTAGTATAGGAAGGTACGGCAACTCCCGACTCGTGTAACCGGGCGAGGATTTCGCGATTCAGATCATGATGTTGCTCAGGAGAAAGTGCAACATGAACAAACCTGAAACAGACAATGTCCAGGACAACTGGTGCCATCAGCTCAAGTGAGTGCTCTTTGTTTACAAGGGAGGCGAGATATTTAGCCTGGTGAATGTTGCGTTCGATGAGATCTCCAAACTTAATCGAGCCATTCTCCCTTATTGACATCCAAATTTTTAAGGCGCGCATCCTGCGAGACAACTGAAGACCATATTCGCTATACCAGTTGGTACCGGAAGCCAGGCCCCTTTGGTTTTTGGCCAGGTATTCCGGGACAAGAGAGAATGTATCGTGATGGATCTTGCTATTCTTTACCAGGGTGCAACCCGCTTCAAATGGCACATGAAGCCATTTGTGCAGATCCATGGCCACAGAATCAGATTTCTCTATCCCTCTCAGAAGTTTTCTGCCCGTTTTTGAAAGTACGGCCACGGCGCCAATGGCTCCGTCAACATGAAACCACATGTTTTCACTTTCGCAGATTTCGGCAATTTCTTCGAGATCATCAATTGCTCCCGTGTTCACGGTTCCGGCGCTGGCGATCACACAAATGGGTTTAAAACCTTCTTTCCTGTCTTCGGTGATCGCTTGAACGAGCCTCGATGTATTCATCGTAAAGTCTTTCTGAACTGGAATGAGCCTTAGCTGATTACTTCCGAGCCCCAACAATTCTATGGACTTCTGGTTGCAGCTGTGCACTTCTGAGGACGCGTACACTGTCATGTTGGTTTCGCCGTTTACGAGTCCCTGTTTTCGTACATCAAAGCCGGCTTTGCTGTGCCGGGCCATGGCGAGACCTACGAAGTTGGCCATAGAGCCTCCACTGAGCAAAATGCCCGATGCATGGCTGGGGTAATCCATGATTTCTTTCATCCAGTTGATCACTTGCGTCTCAAGAACACCTGCCACCTGGTTTCCACCACCTGCATTCGAATTGATCACGGAGGTAAGGAAATCGGCAAGCGCGCCCGTAAAACTGCCGTTGCCCATGTACCATCCCCAAAATCTTGGATGAGCGGTTTTCATGGGGTAGGGAAGAATGTCCGTTTTGAAGTCCTCGTAGATTTCTTCCAGGCTTGATCCATTCCTGGGCACATCAAACGAGAATTTCGACTTGGTCGACTCTGGCATTTCCTCCCACGCAGGTTGATCTTTAATATTTCTATAATAATCGATGGCATCATCCACCATCTGGTGGGCCAGTCGTCTTGTCTCTTCCCAGTCTGCCGGATCAAGTCCATCTTCCGAAGCCTGATGTATAGAATCGTTTTTAACGCTTTTCATTTGGGAACTTTTGTCGGGCCTGAAAGTAAAAAAAGTTTAACCATGCCCAGCAGTACAAAAAAAAGAAGTACTAAAGCGGGAAATCCACCAAGAACAGAAAGGGTTTTAACGCCTTCTATGCCCGTGTAGCTTATCATGGCCAGTGAAATGCTTCCAATGATCAGTCCCCAGATCAATTTGATCAGATTAGGCGCCTCCTGGTGATTCACGGTTATGCCTTCTGAACTCAAACCACTCATGGCCGAAGTGTTAGAATCTGCAGCAGTAACAAAAGACAGGAAGATCATAGCCACGAACACCATGCTGATTATCTGGCCAAGAGGGAGTTGCTCAAATAAGGAATAGATAACGTTTTCCGGTCCCGATTGCAATAGTATGAAGGAAAGGCTGTTGTCGGTGGTCATGTCCATATGGACGGCCGACCCGCTGAAGATGGACATCCAAAGAAGGCCAAATATTGAGGGTAAAAAAAGGTTGAACTCAATGAATCTCTTCACTGAATAACCCCTGCCCAGCCTTCCAAGAAAGAGGGCGGTTACTGGCGTCCAGGCCATCCAGTTGGCCCAATAAAAGGTCGTCCAGCTGTGTGTCCAAGATGTTGAAATGTCGGGGTCTACTCCAAGGCTTTGGGGTACCATACGGGTGAGAAATGTAACCAGTGCATCTCCTGACAGATCCAGGACAGCACGGGTCGGGCCAAAAAGCAGAACGAAAAGGGCCACTGCGATAAACATCCTCATATTGATGTCAGAAAGCACCCTGATACCCCTCATCAGACCACTGATCGATGAAAGGACGAATGTGATCACCACAGCGACAGCAATGAAAGCGAGCGTTACCGGTGTCTGTTGTAGATCGAAAAGTTTTTCAAGACCGCCAGAAATGGTCAAGATACCCGTACCCAGTGAAGCCGCCATACCCGTGGCTAACGAAAACAGGCATACTCCATCTATGGCAGTGGCCAGAGCACGCGGTGTCTTACCACCCGTAAGTGGATACAATAATGACGATACCCGGAAGGGCTGACCATGGTTATAAAATGATAGGGCAAATGCCAGTGCTGCAAGTGTATAGATACCATAGGGAATAAAGGACCAGTGCAAGTAGACAGAAGAAATGGATGCTTTGGCGGCTTCATGGCTGTAGGGTTCCATTTCTGCGTATCCGGGACTATGAAGGTGGTACAGGGGTTCAGCTGTTCCCCAAAACAGTATACCAGTGGCGACCGTGGTGCATAGACATATGACAAACCATTTCCAAAGCGACAGCTGAGGCCGGGCATTTTTCCCACCAATGCGAAGACGGGAGTGCGGACTAAAATATATGGCCAAAACCACACACAATATGATGAAGGCGACCCAGTTAAACAACCAGTCGAAATGGAACAAGATCCAGTCTTGAAGGGACTTGGTGAGTGATGCCAATGTCTCGTCAGAGATCAGGCTCATGATAGCCGCCGCTAGCAGTAGGACAAAGGGAGGCCAGAAAACAAGTGGGTTGACCTTTTGGAGTGAATCCTTTAAAAAGGGTTTAAGCTGCATCCTTCGTTCAACTTTTTCGGGCATTTTCCAACAGCTCCAGGAAGGCGTCGATGTCGTGTCTACCGGTAGCATAGTTTGTTATACATGCCCTGATGGTCGGGATGCCATTGACGCGATACAACGATACCCATGTACGCCGGCTTTCAAGGACTTTCTGATATATCTGCCTGGTTAGGTGCTCATTTGACGGGTCTTCATTGTCACTAAAACAAACTACTGGTAAAGGAGTGTCAACCCAAATTCTCCAACCGCGTGCCACGAGTTGCTCTTTCAAGTAATTGCCCATTTCCAGATGATGTTCTATAAGCCGCTCGTATCCTTGCCATCCATGCAACAAAAGGGACATGTAAAGTTTGAGGCCGATAAACCTCCTGGACCATTGGATGGAATGATTGTAAGGGTCAACAAAACTGTTGCCGGCCTTTTCATCTGGCATGTAGTCGGCCATTATGCTGAATGTCTCGAGAAGTACATTTTTTCTTCTTGTGAGAAGCATACTGGCACCCATGGGTACGGCCATCCATTTATGGACATCTACAATGATTGAATCGCTCTTTTCAAGACCTTTCAACCACGGTCTTGATAATGGACTGATTATAGCAGCACCCCCGAATGCGGCATCCGCATGCATCCACAGGCTATAATTTTGGCACACCTCTGCTACACCGACGACAGGGTCTATACTTCCGGTTCCTGTAGTGCCTGCGGTAGCCACCACCATGACAGGTACAAGACCGTCCCGCAAATCTTTTCGAATTTTCCCCTCCAGTTCGATTATGTCCATGCTCAAGTCGGAGTTTGTATTTACGAGCCTGATAGCATTCTTTCCAATTCCACTGACCCGTGCCGCTCTCTCAATGGAATGATGTGATTCTTTAGAACAGTAGATCACCGGTTTACCCTTGATGGATTGGGCCCCTTCGGAAGTAAAGGATGGAAATGTATCGCTGAGGGCACAATGAATGGCGGTGAGGTTGCCTTCCGCTCCTCCACTGCAGAAGATTCCGTCGGCATGTTCGTGAGGATATCCCAGCTTTGATGCCATTTCCTTGATCAGCAACAGTTCTACTTCATTTGCGAAGGGGTTGTGACTCCATGCAGCCATTTGCGGATTGAAGGTTGCCGTGATCAGGTCGGCCAGTATACTTGCAAAGCCAGGTCTGGGATTAAATAAACCGAAATACGAAGGGTGTGGTGTATGAACCGCCAAATGCGTCAATCCCTCTATGACATGATCAATGGCGCGGAATGGATCCATGCCTGCTTCGAGGTTTACATGGGCGACATATGATCTTACCTTCTCAGGTTCTATATAGGGAGTAACATTGAGAGTTCGTGTGTTGCTGTAGAATTTTTCAAGTCTTGAGCTGAGATAATCTGAAAGCTTTTCTCTTTGACTTGCATCGAAATCGAACTCTCCTTCGATCATGGGACGCTGTTCGCTGCGACCAAGGTTATTTGATGGATATGTTGACACTAAACCTCTGCCAAGGTCTCGTTTCGCTTGATACCTTTGTTGAAGTCTTCTTCACTGGATCCTGTCACCTTGATTCCACCCCTGTCAGTTCTTACCGTCCGCGAAAACAAAGTCAGATCTCCATTTTTAAGAAAGTCCCAAGTAAGGGCACTCCATGAATCGTGGTATATGAGATGGTCGTAGTATTCGGGGGCCATAGCTTTGACTTTAGGCAAATTATTCCATGGTATGAAGGAGAAATCGTGATGTTCATTGTGGTATCCCACATTGAAGGCCAGTTTGTTGAGAGGTCCATAGTAGCTGTACGTTTCCTGCGGTGGTGCGACCAGGTAATGTTCCTGGATCCATCGGCCACCCAAAGGGTGCAGGCCAATTGAAAAAGCAAAAGACAGCACCAGGTACAATAAAGCCATTGGTCCGACGAATATATATACGAGAATATCGAAAATAAGTACGGAGATCAGGTTGATAACGATCCACTTATTAGTGAATTGAATTTCTCTTAACCTGGCAGGTCTCAATCCTTGCATCAATGGGAACAATAGAAGCCAAATAGTTTTTGTAAAGAAGTTCAATCCGAAAATTTTGGCCTCCCATCGGCTGGGAACATCCGCATCCAATTCGTAATGGCCCTGGAATGCATGGTGTTTGAGGTGGTATTTCCTGAACCCTGCAGAGCTGGGAAAAGCGTTGGGCAGGTCACATAATATTCCTGCCCATAAGTTGCCTATCCGCGATTTCATCACAAGGTTGTGCGTGCATTCGTGTATGAGAACAAACAGGGCGTGATTGGCAAAGGCACCCGCGAGCCATGCAATTGCAGCAACCCAGTACCAAGCGAGATCCCTGACCAGCCATGCTACCAGTATTTGAAACAACACGATTCCGGTGATGTACCAGATTGTATGAGGATTACGACCCATTAAATCTTTTATGCCGGGATGACTCCTAATGATTTCTTTCGTTCTTTCAATGTGGGGTACAGGAGAATCGCTGTGGTGGAAATCGTCTTTAAAAGGGCCCATTTATGTTAATTTTTGCCGAGAGATGCCTAAAAAAATGCAAAATTAACGATTTCATAGCGTTCGTGGTAAGAGGTACGGAAAAAAACAAAAAGTAGAGGCATCATTCCCCCTTCGTAAAAGCGCATGTTATTTTTATAAAGTGAAGAAACTGTTTTACTACATAGTGAAAACATTGTGCACAATAGGCCTACCTTTTTATTTTTCTCGATTTGAAAAATCCGGTCTTGAGAACATACCTTCATCAGGACCTGTTCTTTTCACACCGAATCATCACAATGCCTTTCTCGATGCGGTCATTGTAGGTGTCATCAGCCAGAGACCGATCCACTACCTAACGCGATCCGATGTCTTTGTTCGTCCCTATTTGTGGATGCTGGATGCTCTGAACATGATGCCAGTCTATCGAAGGAGGGATGGTTATGAAAAGCTGGCTGCCAACGAAGTCATTTTCGAAAAATGCAAAAGCATATTAAAAGAAGGAGGATGTGTGCTTGTTTTTCCCGAGGCCAATCAAGCCGATACCCACTACCTGCGACCCCTGACCAAAGGCGCTTCCAGGCTGGCTTTTCAAGCCCAGGAAGTAGCAGTTGATGACGTCCTTGTCGTCCCTGTGGGACTCAATTATTTCAATATGAAACAGCCGCGACGCAAGATGATTGTACGCTTTGGCAAGCCGGTCAATGTCAGGGACTTCATACCCTTGTATCAGTCACAAGGTGCGAAAGGTCTCATAGCCCTCAGGGATGCTATTGCAGAAGGTATCAGGTCGTGTCTCGTTCTTCCTATAAAAGACGAACACTACAAGACGCGGAAAAAGGTTTTTGAACCTGCCAACGAACAATTTTCATTCGACGAATTAAGGCAGCGGGCCATAACAATGAATGCGGTGGAAACAAGGTACAGTCGAGGATTAAAGACCTGGTCCGACGTGCTGCATATAGCCAATTGGTTACCCCTCTTGATCATCAGATCTGTTATTCGCAAAAAGGTGAAGGACCCTCAATTCATCGGACCTTTGAAGTTTGCCCTGGGATTGGTACTGTTCCCTTTATGGTGGATCCTCGTGTTCACCATACTCTACTTCACGACGAATATCACCAATGCAGTATTGTCGACCATTGGCATAGTCATTTCATTATTTGTTGGTCAATATTTGAAAAATCTTGCTGTTCCTCCCTCCTAAAGACTTAAACCACCTTCAGGTCTCTGGCTTTTTCCCAATCGATCAATTCGAGCCAGTGTTTGGACTTCCGGCCGGTAAAATGGTCGATCTGGTGGCGACAACTGAAGCCACAGGCGACAATTTCGCTTTCTGGATGGGCCCGGATGGCGGGGAACAACCTTTGGCTGCCTATGGTTTCAGAAATATCGTAGTGCTCCTTTTCATAACCAAAGGCGCCTGCCATTCCACAACAGCCCGAATCAATTTCGCTGACCTCAGCGCCACCAAGGATGGTAAGCAGATCTTCAGTACCGTAAAGGGCTTTTTGATGGCAGTGCCCATGTACAAGTGTAGATTTTACGGCGAGCGGCAGTTTTTGGCCGTTAAGCTGGTCGGCAAGAAATTGTTCAATCGGGAAAACTTGTGACTTTAGCAGCGCCGAAAGCAATTGATCTTCAATCAGATCCGCGAGATCATCGTTCAAAGCAGATGCGCAACTGGGTTCACAGACTACAACGGGTATACCGCGCTCCATGAATGACCTTAGTCCTTCTGCAGTTTGTGTACCCTTCTTCTTGGCCTTCTTGAGAAAGCCATTTGAAATCAAGGGTCGTTGACAACAGCCCGAATGAAATACAGTTACTTTGAATCCCAATCCTGATAAAAGCTCAAAAGCCCTTACGCCAATACCGACATCATGATGGCTCAGGTAAGTATCGGCGAAGAGGACAACGTCCCTTCCTTCCTGGATTTCAATATTGCGCAGTTCGCTTTTCAAATTTTTACGAGCATACAAGGGTAATGTTCTTCGTTTGTCGATTCCAAGTACACGATCCATCATCCATCGCCCAGATGAGGATTTAATGATGCCATTGATCAATGTTGCGGTATGGCCGCTAAGCATTGATGACATGTTGGATGACATGGCAATGAACCTTTCTCTCAGGCTAATTCCCTTCTTGTCGTATTTCATCTGCAAAACTTCCGATTTAAGCTTGGCCATGTCCACATTGCTCGGGCACTCTGACTTACATGCTTTACAAGAAAGGCAGAGATCGAGGGCTTCCAATACTTCATGATCAGTAAGCGATGTCGTATCTAGCTGACCCGACATTGCGAGCCGAAGTGCATTTGCCCTGCCCCTGGTAGAGTGTATTTCGTCGAGCGTAGCATGGTAGGAAGGACACATGGTCCCGGTCAGTTTTCTGCACTCACCTACGCCGCTACACAGGTGTACTGTTTCGTGGAAGCCACCATTTTCTCCATAGCGAAACTGTTCTGACATCGGTTTATCCAGGTATCCTTTGCCATACCTCAGGTTTTCCGCGATATCCTGTGCATCGATGATCTTTCCCGGATTCATCAGATTCTGTGGATCAAAAAGACTTTTCACATCGCGCAGGGCCTGGTAAATCTGATGACCGAAAAATTCAGGTAGGAGGTAGCTTCTGACGAGTCCGTCACCGTGTTCTCCGCTCCATGATCCTCCATATTTTCGAACGAGCTCAAAAGTTTCGCGGGAGATTTTGCGCATTTTGCTTATGTCCTCAGGATCAGTCATATCCATGATAGGACGTACGTGTATAACCCCGACGCTGGCGTGAGCATACATGG
>JBFKOL010000027.1:0-22454 GCA_041628815.1 Saprospiraceae bacterium
CGATGATGCGGAGCGACCACTTAACCCTTGGTAGGATGCCAATTTATTCACTCTGCCCGAGGGTGATTTACTCTTTACATGTGTAACTTCAAAGAAAAAATGAGCTCCTATCAATCTTTCCTCGTCGATGAAGTTCCAGTTCTTCTAAAAGACCTTGACCCAAAACATCGTAGACGTTTTGGGCTGATGACCGCTCAACATATGGTAGAACATTTAATCTGGGTCACCAAGTCATCGGTTAAGGACTTCGGCCTGCCCCCTGACCAGCTTACGGAAGGACAGAAGTCATTTATGCAGTTCGTAAAGAAGGGAGCCTTTCTTTATCATAGACCCTCCAATAAGTCTCAGGACGACTTGCCCGTGTTGAAAATGTCAAATCTCGAAGAGGCTGTAGCCGTCATTCCGTCTGCCGTAGCTAGAATATACTCCTTCCCAACAGACCACATTTTCTTTAACCCTATGATGGGTGTATTGACATTCGATGAAATGGAGCGGTTTCACTATATGCACTTCAAGTATCACCTGCAACACCAGTTTGGCTTAGGGCTTTACTGACTTTTAGAAAGACTGTTGAAGAAAATATTGATTAACCTGGCGGCATCGATAAATCCCCAGGCCCATTCTTCATATCCTTTGATAATTTCTTCGGGTATGGCCGCTTCTTCTCCCCTGCCTACATGTACAAAACCATTGACTCTATCGCGGATGGTCGTAAGAAATTCGTGGTACTTCACGAGATCCTCTCTCGTTGCCAAGGGTCCGTGGCCCGGAATGATCCTGGTGTCATCATCGACAATCATAAGGGCTGCCTCTGCTGCTCTGATAGCACCGTTAACAGAACCTCCTGAATCGAGATCGATGTATGGAAATCGCTGGTGAAAAAAGCAATCTCCCATGTGCAATACATTGGATTGTGGAAACCAAACGAACACATCCCCATCTGTATGGGCATTACCGACGTGGATGAGTTCAGCATGCTGGTCATTCAAAAATATTTTCATTTCGTTGCTAAAGGTAATTTTGGGCAGTGCGATGGAAGGTGATGGAGGTGTCACGCGATCGCCGCGCACCTGTTCCGTAGACATCCTTTCATAAACGTTCTCATGCGCTATTACTGTAGCCCCTGCTGCTGCAAAATTCTCGTTTCCTCCTGTATGATCTCCATGCCAGTGGGTATTGGCGACATACATAATCGGCTTATCTGACAACTGTCGAATTGCTTCTGTGATCTTGGCACTGAGGGGTGCAAACTGATCATCAATCATAAAAACAGCATCCTGGCCGATAAAAACGCCAATATTGCCACCTGACCCTTCCAGCAAATAGACATGATCTGTCAATGGCGTAGACTTAATAACTACTTCATCAAAACGGTTCTGAGCGTTAAGGTCTTCAGATCGCCAGAAAGCAAAGAATAGAAAGCCCATGGCTAATAGCAAACTGGATGTTAACTTCGGTCTCATCAATGATTTTTTTATTATGCAGTCAATGTAAGACTTCCAGTACAAATCTCATTACATTGACACCGAGATTATTGTGACAGAAAAACCAAATACCAGCATATATGTTCAGGATTCTTCTGCTTTACGTATACCTATTTGCAGGGCTCGTTACAAACGCCCAGGACACAAACCGGGCCATTGAATTTCCGGACATTCCGGGGTTTCTAACTTTGGTCTGCGATTTCCATATTCACACCGTGTTTTCTGATGGTAGTGTATGGCCCGATATCAGGGTCCAGGAGGCTGTGAGAGATGGGCTTGATGCGATCGCATTGACCGAACATATTGAGTACCAACCTCATAGCACCGATATTCCCCACATCGACCGGAACAGGTCCTTCGAACTTGCCCGCGAATATGCCAAACCACATGACCTCTTGATCGTACATGGAGCAGAAATAACAAGGGATCTGCCTCCAGGTCATGCCAATGCTATCTTCATAACAGACGCTAATGCATTAAATGTGAAAGATTCGGTGGAGGCCTATAGGGAAGCCGTACGGCAGGGAGCGTTTATCTTCTGGAATCATCCCAATTGGCTTGTACAACAGGAGGATGCCGTTCCCGTACTGACTGAACAGCATGAATGGTTGATTAAGGAGGGTCTTCTCCATGGCATTGAAGTCGTCAATGACCTCACTTTTTCTGTTGAAGCGCTTGATATTGCTCTCAGTAATGAATTGACCGCCATGGGCACCTCTGACATTCACGGCCTGGTAGACTGGCAGTACGAAGTTTCCCGGGGAGGTCACCGCCCCGTTTGTCTGGTATTTGCCCGTGAAAAGACAGAGTCAGCCATCAGAGAAGCACTGTTCGAAGGTCGGACAGTAGCATGGTTCAAACAAATCCTCGCGGGTAATGAAAAATGGATCACACCACTCGTCAACTCGTGTCTTTCTTCAGAAAGCCTGGGGTATATAGGTCCTTCTACTGTGTATGAGCTGGTCATATACAATCGATCCGATGTTTCCTTCTGGCTTCAACATCATGGTCCCTATGCATTCTATTCTGATAATGACCTGATTGCCATACCACCACATGGCCGGAGGGTCGTACAAATCATCAGGCCTCAGGAAGATATTGTGAAAACAATCGAATTTGAAGTGACCAACGCCGTCACAGGAAAAGATAAAAAAGCGGTTATTTCGTTTCCTCTTGAATGACCGTCCGCGCCATCTTCATAGGAACTGCAACACATTTTTTCTCCATATAGGAAACGATTTCCTCTATGAGTTGCCGGGCATCGTCATCTACTTCGTCAATCTTCGCTTTGTAGACTTTGTTGAGGGCTCGATCCCTGATTCTGCCTATCTCCTCGGATAGGCCCTTGAAAGCCCTTTCCACCCTGCGCCTGTCATACAAGCCAATAAAATCTTCTAGGTGCCTATTAATAATAACTTTAGCTGAGGCAACATTACCGCTTCTGAATTTCATGTTTTCCTCCGCAGCTTCCCGAATACTCTCTATAGCAATATAACGTACCTGGTCCAACTGCTCCACATCCTTACTTATGTTACGGGGCACGGCAAGATCCACAACTATACGCTGCTTTTCTGGATGTATAAAATTCTGGTAGGTGTTCAGATCTACGATGGGTCTTTGAGCACTGGTACAGGCAATTATACAATCAAAATCCTGATCATATCCCTTCAAATCAGCGAGATGCTTCGCCTCGGCATTAAGTTCTTCAGCGAGGCCCAGGGCGTTTTCCAGTGTCCGGTTAAAAAGTACAACATCGTGATATCCTTGTTTTTTCAAAGAACGACCCACTGCGACGTTTGTTTCACCCGTCCCCAACAACAAAATTTTCGCTGATTTGACCAAGCCAGCCTGTAAGACTTGTTGCATGACAAGTGATACGACTGAGACTGGTTTTCTACCTATCTCCGTTTCCGTGTATACTTCTTTGGCCGCCTTTACAATACTTTTTTCGGCCAATCTCATATGATCACCAGACAGTCCCAATGCTTTACATCGGCTGAAAGCCTGTCGAACCTGTCTAAAGATCTCACGCTCTCCGACGACGAGGGAGTCCAAAGAAGAAGCCACTTCAAACAAGTGCCTGATGGCATCAATTCCATCGAACATCTCTATGGCCTTAGACAAACCTTTTGCATGGTCAGGATCCAGATCCGGATTTATTTGTCTGAAAAGCTGAACTGCCTCATCGACGGTCAACAAATGATGGCCGTAAAAAAAAACAAGGACCCTGTTACAGGTATTCAGATAGACAGCCTCCTCTTGCCTGAACTTGGCCATCATTTTTTTGAAAAAAAAGGCCAATTGAGACTCGCTTTCATGTTTCAGCACGAAATGAGAGAGATCCTCTGTCTTCAGATTCTTGTGACTTACTGATATGACTTTATAGAAATCCAGCATACCTATGGTCGCGTAAAGGTAGATACTTGACTTCACTGATTTGTCATTAAATTGTAAAATACAGGTCTTATGCGCTCGTGTTCAAATCAATGATTCGCTTATTTTTGCACCTTTTAATGGCGGAGATATGTACAGGACGCATCATTGCAATGAATTACGCATAGTAGATAAAGGTAAAATGGTCACCTTGTCGGGATGGTTGCAGACCGGGAGGGATTTTGGTGGAATGACTTTTTGCGACCTAAGGGACCGGTACGGAATCACACAGGTTGTTTTTAATATGGAGGACAATGCCGAGCTTTGTGAGAGAGCTCGCAAGCTAGGAAGAGAAGACGTCATCCAGGTCAGTGGACTGGTAAGGGAAAGATCCAACAAAAACCCTAACAGGGATACGGGCGATATTGAAATTGAAGCTCAATCACTTCATATCTTGAACAAATCAAAAGTGCCCCCATTTACGATAGAAAACGATACCGATGGTGGTGACGATCTTCGGATGAAATTCCGCTACCTCGATATAAGACGACCTGTTGTCAGCCAGAACTTGTTATTCCGGAGCAAACTGGCGTTAGAGACACGTAAATACCTGGATAGCCAGGGGTTTCTGGAAATTGAGACTCCTGTGCTGATCAAAAGCACCCCTGAGGGGGCAAGAGACTTCGTTGTGCCCAGCAGGATGAACCAGGGAGAGTTTTACGCTTTGCCGCAATCTCCCCAGACTTTCAAGCAAATCCTAATGATTGCCGGGATGGACAAATATTTCCAGATCGTCAAATGCTTCAGGGATGAAGACCTTCGAGCTGACCGTCAGCCTGAATTCACACAAATCGATTGCGAGATGAGCTTTGTGACTCGGGAAGATGTTCTGCAGACTTTTGAAGGTTTGACAAGACACCTGTTTAAATCGATGCTTTCGGTAAAACTGCCGGAATTTCCAAGGATGTCATACGACGAGGCGATCAAAAGATATGGCTCGGACAAACCTGACCTTCGTTTCGGTATGGAATTTTTCGAACTTAATGACAAGGCAAAAGGCCATGGATTTGGGGTATTTGATGAGGCCGAAATGGTAGTGGGTATTGTCGCTTCAGAAGTGGCAGATGAATACAGCAACAAAGACCTGAAAAACCTGACGGAATGGGTTAAACGCCCACAGATCGGGGCCAAGGGACTTGTCTACATCAAGTATGGAAAAGACGGCTCTATCAAATCTTCGGTTGGTAAATTTTATTCTGATGAACAATTGAAGGATTGGTGTGAGTCGGCAGGTGGCGGCCCAGGCGATCTCATGTTGATTCTCAGTGGTGAAGTGGAAAAAGTAAGGAAACAACTTTCCGAACTGCGGCTGGAAATGGGACGGCGATTGGACCTGATGAAGCCCGGACACTTTAAACCACTGTGGGTTCTGGATTTTCCGCTTCTGGAATACGATGAAGATGCAGGAAGGTTTCACGCCATGCATCATCCTTTTACCTCACCCAAAAAAGAAGACCAGGAGCGTATGCTCGACGGAGATTTTGAAACGATGAAATCCCTTCGTGCAGATGCCTATGACCTCGTAATAAATGGTGCCGAAATCGGTGGTGGCTCCATAAGGATACACGACCGTGCACTGCAAAGCAAAAACTTTGATCTTCTTGGCTTTACCGCCGATGAAGCTGAGGACCAATTCGGATTTTTATTGGGTGCCTTCGAGTATGGAGCCCCGCCTCATGGAGGTATTGCATTCGGGTTCGACAGGCTTTGCGCCGTCATGAACGGACAGAACTCAATACGCGATTTCATAGCATTTCCAAAAAACAATATGGGAAGAGATATGATGATCGACGCGCCAAGCACAGTCGATGAAAGCCAGTTGAAAGAACTCGGTATAACACTTCGACACAAAGACGGTCAGTCGTAGCTCATTCTGTCACGGATAGTACCGTCTTCGCTGTGAATGATTACATCGGACCCATAGTTTCGCGCTATCTGTTTGGCCCTACGTATGGCCTGTGCCTGTGTCTTGTGGATAGACGTATAGCGTTCATTACCTTCTCCTTTAATCGCCCATCCTTCTTCGTGTGGTACGACATGTTGATGATGCGTACGCGGTCCGGTTGTATCCTTGAACACAATCCGTAAAATCTTTTTAAGCAGATTTGTCCAGAACGATTTTTTGGTAATATCTGACATGGGATTCAATGTTCATTTTGACTGAAAGCTATCAACTGTATCATTATCTTTTGGCGTATTGAAGAAACCATTCATAAAGGGAAGCGTCGTTGTAGGTGTCGGTCCAGGCATCGTGTCCGGCATCGGGGTATATGGTGAATTTGACATACTTGTTTCCGCTTGTTCTAAGTGCGTTTACCATATCTGAAGATTCTTGTAACGGGACCACATTATCCAGGGCACCGTGATAAACCCAGACAGGCAAATCTTTCAGTTGATGGGCACGAAATGGCTCCCCCCAGCCACATATGGGTGCAATGGCAGCAAAGCGGCCCGGACGGTAAAATGCCCAGTCCCAGGTCCCCCTTCCGCCCATACTCAATCCTGTGAGATAAATGCGACCCGTATCAATGGGGTATTGCCCGATGACTTCGTCCAACAACAAGTCCAGGGTAACCGGATCCCAGCTCTCACCCTCCTTGCATTGGGGCGACAATACAGCAAACGGAAACTTGTTCTGCCGCTCAACGATCTCGGGAGGACCATGTACCTTGATTTTTTCGAAATCGCTGCCTCGTTCGCCCGCTCCATGCAGGAAGACGATCAACGGGAGTCGACCATTAACCATCAATTCAGGATTGTCAGGGAGGTGCATCAGGTATTTGTAATCGACGGTAATAGTTCTTTTTACCTCTTTGAAAAGTGTATTCCGTGTCTGTTGAGCATTTAGATAAGAAAAAGTCAAGACCAAACAATAAATGGTATAAACGGATCGCATCGTAACATTAATTTTCATAATTCGTCTTCTATCCAAAAGTAGTATTTCCAAATTATTGATACATCAATTAATATTTTACTAACATAGGAATAAGTCCCGTAATTCATGCATTTGTAAAATATTGATGTATCAATTATATAATAATATTATATATTATGTCTACTAAATGAACAGTATACAAAGCATATGTCTTTTTGTAATGTATACCTTGAAAGAATAGACGCTCAACGCCCATTATGCTTTCTTTACATAACAACATTTGAATTTTTCAATATCCAAACTAACACTGAATTAACATTAAAACTCTGACAAGTTGGATTTGATGAATTCCAGCTGGCACCAAAATAGGGTTAACCGACATCTTTAGATTAGAGCAAGTGTGAACTTTGGCTCTTCTATATGGGAGATGCTATGAATTCTAATCGAATCATATCACAAATTTGAATGATTTTCCTATGAAATTGGCAGTCTTGTTTCTATTCACAAGGGGTCTGTTGTGTGATCATATAAACCCAACTGTGCCGTTCCATCTGTATCAGGGAAGGAGAACACCCTACGTGACCCTCTTTAATTTGATTCCTTTATACCTACGGATCGGAATTAATGTTGCCTTAGCACAGGGGGTAATGGCGTCTCATCCAGTAGGCATAAATTTGTTATACTATGAAACATTTGCCCAGGCTGAAATTGAAAGCAAATCAACAGGAAACACCGTAGACGGCTATAGCTACAATCCGCATGAAAACTTTATAAGTCGCTCACGCCAAGGTAATCTGCCCAGTCCACCAAGAACTATCTATCATCAACTCGTCACTTTTGTAGACACCCTTCCAGAAAATGTATTCAAAGTTGAAGAAATGTTTACGGTCGCAGAACAAATGCCTTTGTTCCCCGGCACTTCGGATAAAAAAGATTCTGATACAGCCTTTCTGAACTTCATTGTCACCAACATACGTTATCCCGAGCCCGCCTTGAAGGCGGGAATCGAAGGGCGTGTATACGTTCAATTTGTTGTGACAGAACAAGGACGAATCGAAGGGATCAGGACAGTACAGAGCTTAGAAGGAGGCTGTGACGAAGAAGCCAAAAGAGTCATTGCTATGATCAATGACCTCCCCAAGTCTTGGACGCCAGGGATTCAGCGAGGAAAAAAGATAAGGGTACCTTTGACCATGCCCGTTACTTTCAGCATTGATGCCTCAAAGGATATCAATCCCGAACAGGTGTCAGCAACCAAATACGCATATGATACCATCGTCACTTTTGACCCGGTCACTTTTTCAGAGACAATTACGGTCCGTCAAAGACTTCAAAAACCACCGATTGATGCCGGCCGATATAAAATCAAACCCCTGGTTATCATCGATGGCAAAAAAATGCCCCGGGACTTCGATCTGAACTCGTTGGAGATATCACAAATCGAGTCCATCGACGTCATCAAAGATTTCAAAGCACATGAGCTATACGGAGAAGAAGGGAAAAACGGGGTCATCGCGATCAAGCTGAAACGCGAATGAGCTATATCGCACTCAGTATATCAGCTTGATAAAAACTGGAAATTTTGATTGTATATCCAGATCAGCATAATGATGAAGAGGAAGAAATACACAAAAAACCAGACCATGCAGTTGCCCTTTCCTTTGTAATCGATTTCTTCGTGTCCGCCAGACATAAATCAAAGTTTAATTTCGCTGCAAAGAAAACATATTCCGTACACATCGGCCAACAGAACGTACAACAATTTAGATCGAAACACATTTTTCACGAAGCCATGCTTTGTGATCATCATCCAGATGAGGAGCAAGCCTCTCATAGACCTCAACGTGATAATCGTTGATCCAATGCTTTTCTTCCAAGGTCAGCAGATCCAGTTGAATCAATGACGCATCAAAAGGAAAAAGGGTCATATGCTCGTGCCGAAGATATCCTTTTTGTTCGTCTGAGACCACCAACAACAAATTCTCGAGACGGATACCGTAATATCCTTCTTTATAAAATCCTGGTTCGTTAGAACTTAGCATTCCTTCCTTCAATACTGTGACAGCTCTTCCTGAAGTGCCATAGGAATATCCCTGGGGACCTTCGTGTACATTGAGGAAGTAACCTACCCCGTGCCCGGTCCCATGTCCGTAATTTTTACCGTCGGACCATAGAAATTGCCGGGCCAAAGTATCGAGCTGTACACCGGCCGTTCCCCGAGGAAAGCGAACCTTATCCAGGGCGATGTGGCCTTTTAAAACCAAGGTAAAATCACGTCGAACTTCGTTAGAAGGATCGGATAGCGCGATCGTTCGGGTGATATCGGTGGTGCCATCAATGTACTGTCCACCTGTATCACAAAGGAGAATTCCCTCGGGTCGGATATCTGCCGAACCGTTCTCTGGAGGGCGGTAATGTACAATGGCTCCGTTGGCATTATAACCGATGATGGCGGGAAAGCTCTCACCAAAGTAACCTTCGCGGTTGCTGCGGCATTCTATAATCTTCCTTGAAAATTCGTATTCGCTGACCGTGCGACCTTTCAGCGTGTCTTCAAGCCATTTAAAAGCATGGGTTAAAGCGATTCCATCTTTGACCATGGAATCCCTGATGTGCATTATTTCGACTTTCTGTTTACAAGCCTTCATCGTGGAAGGAATGGACTTGCCTTCCCTGACCAGCTTTTTATCAAACTGTTGGAATATCTGGCTGTTACACAAAGCAGGGTCAATTAATATCTGTTCATCTACCATCACCCGGAGATCATACGCCTTGCGGTAAGGAGCGACGAAAACCCCATCTCTTTCCAATTCGCGAACCAAAACATTCGAAATCTTTTCCGTATCAACCATGAGATAAGTTTCCTCATGCCCGATGAGGCAAAAACCATAAAAAACGGGGTTGTATGGCACATCCTTTCCCCGCAGGTTCAAAGTCCAAGCCACATCATCAAGCATGGTCAGCAAGTGCCATTCCACATCGCTTTGACGCATCTCCTCGCGAATTCGTGATAATTTATCTTTCCTCGGCATACCAGCATAACGGACGTCAAACTCGAATATCTTGGCCGACGGAAGTGCAGGACGCAAATCCCAAGAATCGTAATGGCCTGTAAAATCTGTAACCATATTTGCGTTTTCCCCATGGATCATCTTCTTTAATTCGCGCACTTCCTTCATCGAAAACAGCGATCCGTCCATTCCAACACGGTCTCCTTCTCTCAAGATATTATAGAGCCATTTCCTATAAGTAGTTTTGGTGTCATGAACCTCATGTAGTTCAATGGGAGTATCTTTCAGCTCGTTACGCGCCTGAATAAAGTATCTGGAATCCGTCCATAGTCCCACATGATTCATAGAAATAACGACAGTGCCTGCAGAACCTGTAAAGCCGCTGCACCAAGATATTACCTTCCAATGGTCTGCAAGATATTCACTCAAATGGGGATCACTCTGCGGGATGATCAGGTGATTTAAGTCTTCTTTTCGCATGCGTTCTCTAATGAGTAGAATTTTATTTTTTAAAGATTGGCACATAATTTGTTATTTATCAATAATCTGTATATTGCATTTTATTGTAATATGTTCTTGAAGGGATGCCTTCCTGCTAAAACCAACCGCGAGAGAACTGAAAGTTCTAATCAATTGTTTAATTCCTGGGAGATCACCGTTCCCATGCCTTAATTTAGCAGGATCACATGTTAAAACAGAGATTATCTCAAAAAATGATTCAAAAGCTGTCTCCACAACAGATTCAGCTGATGAAATTATTACAGATTCCGACAGCCTCTCTGGATCAGCGAATCAAAGAAGAGTTGGAGTCCAACCCTGCCCTGGAAGAAAGCGAAGATTACGACGAGGTATTTGACCTGAACGAAGGAATTCGCGAAAAAGAAGAAAACGACAACAAAGAGGAGGACAATTACGAACTGGATGATTACCTCAAAGAATACATCGAAGATGATCCCATCACCTACAGGCTGAAAAACGACTATGCGGCAGTTGATGAAACCAAGGCCATACCTATAGCCATGGCCAATAGTTTTCACGAGCACCTGCAACTGCAACTTGGAATGATAGAGTTCGAAAATGAAACCGACGAGAAAATTGCCCATCAGATTGTAGGTAGTATTGACGAGGATGGATACTTGCGCCGGGAATCCGAAGCATTGGCCGATGATTTGCTTTTTACGCAAAACATCGAAACCACTGAACAAGACATTAAGAGGGTACTTCGTGTCGTGCAGGAGCTCGATCCAGTCGGGATAGCAGCCCGTGATCTTAGGGAATCCCTGATGATTCAACTCCAAAGTCGAATAGAGAAGGAAACAAATTCCTGCAAGCTTCAGGTCAAAAAACTATCACTGAGAATTCTTGATAAGTACTTCGAAGAATTTTCCAAAAAACACTACAACCGGCTGAAAAGATCTCTTTCTCTTTCGGAAAGTGAACTCAAAGAGGCCATAGAAGAAATTTTAAAGCTGAATCCAAAACCAGCCAGTGCTTTTACAAGCGGTCAGGACGGAGGACGAAACGCAGTAAACCAGTACATCGTCCCCGATTTTATCATTACCAATCGCGATGGTGAACTGGAACTCACGCTGAACAATAAGAACGCCCCGGACCTGAGAATTAACGATCACTACATGGATATTCTCAAAGGGTATAAGGATTCAACCAAAGGTCGACGGTCGACCAAACAGGAAAAGGAGGCTGTCATGTTTGTCAAACAAAAGATCGACTCGGCTAAGTGGTTCATCGATGCAATTAAACAGCGCCAGGAAACACTGTACAATACCATGTACACCATCATGCAATACCAGTCTGAGTATTTTAAAAGTGGCGATGAAAAAAGGATCAAACCTATGATTCTCAAGGATATCGCCGAGGTCACGGGCCTGGATATTTCAACCGTCTCCAGGGTGGCCAACAGCAAATTTGTTCAAACAGAATTCGGAACAAGGCGATTGAAAGACTTTTTCTCTGAATCCATTCAGACGCAGTCAGGAGAAGAGGTATCAACCTTGGAAGTCAAGAATATTCTTTCAGAAATGGTGGAATCCGAAAACAAGAAAAAGCCTTTGTCTGATGAGAAACTGAAAAACATGCTTCAGAAGCGAGGTTATAACATCGCCCGCAGGACCGTGGCGAAGTACCGCGAGCAGCTGAACATACCGGTAGCACGCCTCAGGAAACAGCTCTGACCTGTTTTGCCCTTGAGGACACCCAACTCAGCGCGAACAAAAGAAAAAACGCGATGGTTGCGGATCTCTCAACACTGTTTTCCACCAAGAAAGAAATTCCAAAATTGAGATACAACAGTTTTAACATCAAAGGACTGTTCCTTCCAAGTACAATCAAAGGCCCAAAAAAGCCCGTCAGGAATATCGCAAGCCCCACTACACCTCCTGACCCGGCCATGTGCAAGAACTGATTGTGCGGAAGCATGCGGAGGTCGGATCTTTCGAATGATGATGCATACAGATTTGTACTCTCCCTTCTGAAATCGCCAATGCCGGTACCCATGAGCGGGTATGATTTGAACAATTGCCAGCCGGCCTGCAGGGTGACCCATCTGTCGGAATCGGAGTACCCTTTTCCACCATCTTTCCGGAACATCTCCCAATCGTATTGAACATAGGCCCACTTCTGGTTCAAAGTAGGAATAAACCTTATGGTTGAGATTCCAATGAAACCCAAAGCAGCCAATAAGACTATGAATCGGAATTTGCTGCGTACAAAGTGAAAAGCGAGGACAGCAAGACTTGCGTAGACAATGACAAGACCCGTTCGGACTGCTACCAGGTGCATCAAAATAAATATCCACACTCCGGCTGCTAACCAGGCATTTTTCCAGGGATCCTGGTCCTTTCCTGTTAAATAAAGCCAGGCTGCGGTAGTCACAGCATAGGCATTCAACATACTGAACATGACATGTCCAATGGGTGTTGGGACTGGCTGCCCTCTTGATATTGCCCCAATGATCTCCTGATAATGACCCATTATCCAGATGGCCACCGGAACGAATGCCATCATCATGACCAATACAAACCACTGATGCAATCTTCGGACCCAGCTTTCCTGAAATCGATCGAGCAGGTAAATGGACAGGGGCATTATGAGAAATGGAAGTTTTATATTAAGATGGTGAAGCCACTGAGCCTTATCAGTTGAATTGATTCCAGACAACGCGACGCCAACAAATACCAGTGTAAAAAGTGCATATTCGGGATTCCGCACAAAGTCATAGAGTCTTCGGTACGACATAACAGTGGCTGATGCGATTAAAATCGCAGCCATACCAAGGGTGGTAACCGACCTGGAATACAACAATGCGGGTACCATGGCGACGATAATCCACCTGGCCCAAATATCCGTTTTGTCAGAAAACTTCATATTGTTGAAATGCAGAACGGAAGATAACATTAGTCGATGAAAGCAAGATCCCCAGTTTAGAATCGACATAAAGCACATCTGGGAGACCATTTTATTACCTTTGCACCTCACAACGGAATCTTTTATGTCACAGGACGTTTTCACCAAATTGGTAACACTGGTCAATGAGATTGAAGAAGTGGAAATTGGGGATGCCGATGAGCTCGAAAAATTCAGAATCCGTTATCTAGGAAGCAAGAACATCCTCAAACCCCTTTCTTCTGAGATCCGTAATGTCCCGCCAGATAGAAGAAAAGAATTTGGGATTCTTGTCAACAAGATCAAATCCTTAGCACAAGACAAGTTTTCTACAACACAACGTCATCTTCAGAATGGCCGGTCCGACGACGAAAGAACCGACTTGGATCTCACCGCCCCACCACGCGAACCATTTGTCGGATCCATCCATCCGGTTTCACTTGTGATGAATAAGATTGTCGATATTTTTGCCCAGATTGGATTTTCAGTTGCTGAAGACCGTGAAATAGAGGATGACTGGCACAATTTCACCGCACTTAATACACCTGAACATCACCCGGCACGGGATATGCAGGATACGTTCTATCTGAAGGATTCGCACGATTTGTTACTCAGGACACACACTTCATCGGTACAATCGCGATTGATGACTTCCCAGAGGCCACCAATACGCATTGTAGCGCCGGGCAGGGTTTTCAGGAATGAAACCATCTCCGCGCGTTCGCATTGTCAGTTTCACCAGGTAGAAGGACTCTATGTGGATAAGGGCGTCAGTTTTGCCGATATGAAGCAAACCCTGATGTTGTACGCGCGTGCCATGTATGGTCCAGAAGCGGTTATCAGGCTTAGGCCCAGCTATTTCCCGTTTACAGAACCCAGCGCTGAAATGGACGTATATTGGGGCCTAAACAGTGAACGCGATTACCGGATCACAAAGGGTACCGGATGGCTTGAAATTCTTGGATGTGGAATGGTGGATCCCAACGTACTTGAAAACTGTGGTATAGATCCAGAAATCTACACAGGTTTTGCCTTCGGAATGGGCATCGAACGGCAGGCCATGTTACAATACAGGGTCGGCGATATCCGTATGTTCTTCGAAAACGATACCAGATTTCTCAAACAATTCCGGTCCGCTAAGTAAGCAAATGGTCAAGCCATCGATTCCAAAGGGTACCCGAGATTTTTTGCCCGATGAAGTGAATAAACGAAAGTTTTTATTCCAGACCATCGAAGATGTATTCAGGCGTTATGGCTATCTACCAATAGAAACGGCCGCCATGGAAAATCTTTCCACGCTCACCGGGAAATACGGTGACGAAGGTGAGAAGCTACTTTTCAAAATATTAAATAACGGTGATTACCTGGCAAAGGCCGATGAAAAGGCGCTTCGGGACAGAGATTCGTCCCGCCTGTTGCCAACCATTAGCAAGCGTGGTCTGAGATATGACCTGACAGTGCCTTTTGCACGGTACGTTGTGATGCATCAAAACGACTTGCAGTTTCCATTCAAACGGTTTCAGATACAACCTGTTTGGCGTGCTGACAGGCCTCAAAAGGGAAGGTACCAGGAATTTTATCAATGCGATGTGGATGTCGTTGGATCGGAATCACTCATGTATGAAGCGGAGCTTGTAAAAATTTATGACGACGTTTTCACTGCCTTGGGCGTGGAGGTTATCATAAAGGTCAATCACAGGCGGGTATTAATGGGTATTGCGCGAGCCTTCGGGCAACTGGAACAATTCAATACATTCGCGGCCATCATTGACAAACTTGACAAAATTGGTGAAGACGGGGTCAAAAAGGAACTGGGGCATATGGGATTTTCCGATGAAGATTGCACCCGGTTATTTCAATGTTTGAATTGCCCCGACATCTCGTCTTTGCTTGCCCTTGTTGACACCAATGAAGACCTCGACAGGGGTGTTGAGGAATTGAGGACATTCTATGAATTTTTCGACCTGTTGGATTGTAACAACGAAGTGGTCCTAGATCTGACACTGGCCAGAGGGCTCGGCTATTACACAGGGTGTATTTTTGAAGTTAAAGCAAAGAACGTTGAAATGGGCAGCATTGGAGGAGGCGGAAGGTATTCCAATCTGACTGAGTCATTCGGTTTGTCCAATATGCCGGGTGTAGGAATATCTTTTGGTGCAGAGAGAATTTTTGATGTTATGGAAAGCCTCGGTTTATTTAAAGACCTTCATGGACTTTATGTAAAGATTATTTTCCTTGCCTTTGACAAGGACTCACATCAATATGCGTTCAGGCATGTCAGTAAACTTCGCAGCGAAGGATATGCGGCCGATATGTACCCGGAACCAGCAAAATTCAAAAAACAGATGAAATATGCTTCAGCCCAGGGATATCGGTATGTTGTAATCGTGGGATCAAATGAACTCTCTGCCGGAAAATTTACCCTTCGCAATATGCTCTCTGGAGAGCAGCACATGTGTGATTTGGAAGAAATTGTGGAAATACTTGCCAGTAAATGACACCTTCGAAGGATCTCAGTGCCATACAGCAGTCTTTGTTATCAAGGCAGATATCTGTAATCAATTTGGTTGACCAGTATCTCAAGCGCATCGCGGAATCCGACTCACTTAATATATACGTGGAAGTGTATGCCGAAGAGGTACGAGAAAAGGCCAGATTATTGGACCAGAAGATACAACACAACCCATCATCACTGGGCAAGCTTTTTGGTGCCGTTTTCAGCATAAAGGATGTAATATGCCAAAAAGGACATGGCACCACTGCAGCTTCTAAGATGTTGGAGGGCTTCGTGTCGACCTATTCATCCACCGCTGTCCAAAAAATCCTCGATGAAGATGCCCTTATCATAGGTCGAACTAATTGTGATGAATTTGCCATGGGTTCCACCAACGAAAACAGCATCTATGGTCCTACAAAAAATGGATTAGATACAACAAGGGTGCCCGGGGGATCCAGTGGCGCTGCGGCGGTTTCCGTACAACAGGAAACCTGTCTTATTGCGCTTGGCAGCGATACCGGTGGATCGGTAAGACAACCAGCAGCCTATTGCGGTGTGCTGGGTTTTAAACCGACATATGGTCGCATTTCACGCTACGGCCTGATCGCTTATGCATCTTCTTTTGACCAAATAGGTATCATCGGTCATCAGGTCAGAGATATCGGGAAGGTCCTGCAGGTAATTGAAGGTTATGATCCCATGGATGCCACCTCTTCCAAGACTTCTCCAACCAGAGAATGGACCTCGGATGAGACCACTTCTTTTTCCGTTGCCTACTTGAAGGAGGTTATGGAACACAATGGGCTGGACGCTGAAATCAAGAAAAATCTCAATGACGTCATTCATAGGATGAGATCATATGGAAGCAAAGTGAGCGAAGAATCTTTCTCATTGCTGGATTATCTCGTGCCTACCTATTACGTCCTCACCACTGCAGAAGCCTCTTCCAACCTCAGCCGCTATGATGGTCTGCGCTATGGATATTCACATAAAGAAGCTCGCGATATACATGATAAAATAGTTAAAACCCGTACCGAAGGTTTTGGCATGGAAGTAAAGCGACGGATTATGATGGGCACTTTTGTACTGAGTGTTGGTTATTTCGACGCCTACTTCCTAAAAGCTCAAAAGGTGCGACAGATGATCGTCGATCAAATTGACAAACTATTCGAGCAGTATGATTTCTTATTGCTGCCTACCGCTTCGGGAAAACCGCCCCTGCTGGGAGAGTCAATGAGCGATCCAGTTAAAATGTATCTCTCCGATATTTTTACGGTTCTGGCCAATCTAGGAGGTTATCCCGCCATTTCCATCCCCGTGCACCCACATGCCAAAGGACTGTCCACATCGTACCAGTTGATCGCAAAGTCAAACGATGAATCTCGGCTTCTCCATTTTGCTGGACAGCTTACAAATATGGCATGATATTTGACATTCAGTTAAGTACGCTTAAGCATATTTACTGATATGTTAAAAATTGCACCGCATCAAATACAAATATATCTTTGCGGTCCATTTAGTTAACACATATACATTTTTATAATGTGTATGCAAATTTTTGGTCGGAAAATGTGTTTGACACCGAATAATTGTTACTAAGTGAACAATCCCGAAAATTGATTGACTAAAGTTGATCCCATGTTCAAAATTAAATTTATTGCGAAGCGATTCGCGGTAAGTCTGTACTTGGTGTGTCTGTTGACTACATTGTCGTGGTCAAACGTAATTGATTCTGAAAATTTTACCACCATCACCAAGGATCAGCTCAAGGAGCGGATCGAACAATTGCCGTCAGAAATTGATCTTCGGTACACCTCCGAAGTCCATTCCATAATAGACACTTACATCAACCGTTACCGCAGAGGAAGTGAAGTCTTGCTCGGCAGGGTTGAGCGTTACTTCCCTATCTATGAGCAAGAGCTGAACCGCACAGGCATACCGAATGAATTGAAATACATTTCTGTCGTCGAGTCAGCACTGCGACCAACGGTAGTAAGTCATGCCGGCGCTGTCGGATTATGGCAATTTATGAAAGGTACAGGACGCCTTTACGGATTGAGAATCAATAGCGCGGTGGATGAGCGAAGGGACCCTTTGCGTTCGACAGAAGCTGCCACCGCTTATCTCAAAGATCTTTACCATGAATTCGGAGACTGGACGCTGGCAATTGCTGCATACAACTGCGGACCTGGCAATGTGCGCCGTGCAATCAGCCGGAGTAATGGTGAGAAATTTTGGGAGATCAAGAATTATCTTCCGCGCGAGACGCGTCGTTATGTACCTAAATATGTAGCTATAAGCTACGTCATGAACTATTTCCAGGCCCATGGCTTGGAACCGCTTACAGACAACGCTCAAGAAAAACTGGCTACCGCAAAGTTGTACCACTATGCCAGCTTTAAAGATATCAGCAACAAAAGCGGTGTAGACTACAGGACAGTTCGCGATCTCAACCCGGCTTACCTGAAAGGTTACATTCCAACCTCAAGTCAGGGTTATTACCTTACTTTACCGGAAGATGACATGTATTCTTTTCTGTCGGCCTATGATCATGAGTACAATATCGTAGAGACCCCCAATGTGTCGTCGGATCTCAAGTACAAGCTCGCATTGTATACCAGTATGCGCCGTACAGCAAAAGAATTGAATGCCATTAACAGGCTACCTTCAATCCTTCACGACTTGAAGGATTCAGAGAACAAAGCTGTTCATTTGGAAGGCCTGAATCTACCCGTTCCCAAAAAAGCATCTGTTGTACATTCGATAGATAGAATTGATATTGATTACAAATTTCATAGTATCAAACCTCAGCAATCGCTACAGGATGTGGCAGAACTCTATGCAACGAGGCTCGATGACCTAATGGAATGGAACGACCTGTCAGTAAACAAATTGCCGCCACCAGGGACGTTGGTAAAAATTAAAATAAAGCAGTGACTTCATAGCGGCATCTCGACAGATGCCGCTTTTTTTTATCCCGCCACGAGGATCACCGTTCTCGAATACTCAAAGTCTTTGGCGATACACTGAATGGTATAGGCACCGTCTATAAGGGAGTTGAGGTTGATTTTATGAGAGCCGGCAGGTAGCGATTCAGTACCTAAGACAGACTTACCACTACTGCTCAGGACTTTCACCTTTACAAGATCTACCGCCGTATCAATGATGACATGGTTCGATGCAGGGTTTGGATATATACGGATCGATTCAGAAGCGATCTCATTCGCGTTACACCCGCGGCTCCTGGTATAGTTTTCTACCAGTCTGACCATTAGATCATTCAACTTCTCCACTTCGTAGTCCTGCACTACAGGTTCGAGATGAATTCCACCGATTCCACTGTGGTCCGTGATGAATACATAGGTGCCATTGGTACCTATGGCCATAAACTTCATCAGAAACTCTGTGGGCCTGTTGATGCCGCTGGCAGTTATAGGAATGATTTTAATACCTTCAGCCGCAGCGTCGCGTATCTGCTTTCTGATTCTATCCATTTCATAAGTCTTGTTATGTGGTGGTGCATCAAGTACCAGGAATATGATCCTTGCAAAAGCATCTTCACTCCAGTCTTGCGCAAGGGCTTCCTGCAATGCAAGGTCTACTGCCTCCGGGTAATCGCCTCCTCCATGCGCATGCTGTCCGGCAATAAAGTCCATGGTCTCGCCAGGGTCCTGTCTGAAGCCCTGTGTCCTGGTTACATATTCATCACCCTCATCTCGATAAAATATGGCTCCAGTCCGGATGAGAAGGCTCCTTTTCCCTTGCTGAATGCGACGAATTACATCGTAAAACTCGGTTTGCAGATATCTTATTTCATCACCCATGGACCCTGTAGCATCGACGACAAGGAGTATATCAGCTTGAGGAGCAGTCGTGCATTCTACATCAAATATCACCCTGTTGACGCCTTCCTCAATGCTTTTGGCATCTTCGATGGTCATCTCATGTTCGCCGTAAGAAAGGTTAAGATCTACGCGTCCAAATTGCCTTTGAGGTGCAAATAGGTCATTCCACATATCCACTCTGCCAGCATTGTCCGTTCTGCCAGTCCACAGTAGGTTCCCTGAAGGATCCAAAAGCTTCACCAAGACATTGGAAAGGGGTATTTCATAGTCATTTGTGACAAAGACCGTATATCGCGCCTGAGGATAAATCTTCCAATAATTTTGCATTTCATTGTAATCGGAATTTTCCATTAACTCTTTCCATGTATCCCAATTCTGCAAATCATTCCACTCACCTGCAGTAATTTGCCCCGGCTCCAGCTTGGATTCCGGCACTTTTACGACAGGCCTGCCACCCTCGCGAGACGACGCGGACATATCCGAACTTGCCTTGATCAACTTATCTGCCTCATGTGCGGCCACCTCGGAACGTGCTGGAAACCCTATCCCCTCAGATGGAGCAGGTTCTGTTATCATCAATTCTGTCTCATCTAAGAAGATCTCATCCGATTTTTCTTCTGTATAATCTGGGGACTCAACTCGTTCATTGTCTTTCCGGTCATTATCCTGCGCCGCAGGATCCTTCCCCGCTTCATGCGACACGGATTTGCAGGAAAGAAGTAAAAAAATGCATAGAATGCCTACAACTTGAATTAGGTGGCTCATAAGTGACATTTTAATAAGGCTGTACCGTTACAATAAGAATCATCTTCTCCTTTTTGATGATAGCATACTTAATTTTGCACAAAACATGACAGAATCATTTTGAAAGAACAGTCCTTATTAGCAGCATACCGGGAGCATGGAAAAATGGATGATCTTGCAGCGCTGTACAAACCTATGATGCCTCTGGTATATGGCTCGTGCCTGAAATATCTCAGGAATGAGGCCGATGCCGAAGATGCCGTTATGGACATTTTTGAAAAAATTGCTGTCAAACTTCGCAAAACGAAAATTGATCACTTTAAGTCATGGTTGTTCATTGTTACCAAAAATCACTGTTTTGAAAAATTAAGACAACAAAAAAACAGGGATCCCAAAGATTTGGATGCCGCTGTTATGTATTCAGGCCAAGTTTTTCATCCAGATAGTATAGAAGACCGGGAAGAGAAGGACAGGCTGCGCAAATGCCTTGAACAACTTGATCACGTTCAACATGCCTGTGTCGACCTGTTTTACTTCAAAAAAATGAGTTATCAGGAAATTGCAGACCAATTGTCCTTGCAGTATAACCAGGTGAGATCAAGAATTCAAAATGGAAGAAGAAATCTAAAACTTTGTATGGAAAGGGCTGCGGCAGGTAGAAAAGTGAAGAAATGAAGATCACCAATGAAATATGGGACTACGTTTTAGGCAAAATGTTGCCGGAAGATCGCCATATGCTTGAGAAGCAGGCATTGGATGACCCATTCCTTGGTGATGCCCTTGAAGGTTTTTCCATGTATCAAAAAACTGGTCTTCCGAGGCGGAAAGAATCTATTGAACGACGATTCGCATCGAGGATTCATCAAAAAAAGCGAACAATGATCAAGTTGTGGCCATATGCTCTGGCAGCATCTTTCGCGCTGCTCATCGCCATAGGGACACTTATCAGACTGGATATGCCTGAAAATCAGACGGTCCTTCTCTCCCATGAAAAGGAACCTGAAAACGTCAATGAAGAAATCGACCTATCGGTCGAATCACAACACGAGGCTCTTTTCGATCAACTCTCAGAATGGTCAGAAGAAAGTAACAACGCTGAAAGAGTCTCAAGAGATTATCTCTCGGTCGAGGCGACCGACGATAAAAGTAACAAAACGTCTTACCAGGATGAGGCAATGGAAAATGATGCTTCATCAGATATCAGCGCGTTGATGCCTAAAGAAGAAAGGGATATCGCTTTAAATCCTGTGCCCCCGTCAATCCCTCAAAGAGAAGAAAAGGGAATTATTAACCAGAATACACTGGAGCCCGAAATTCCTGCTATCTCAAGAGATACCAGGTCTGGATATGTCGCCAGTGACCAGGTGAGCACCCTTGTTGCACCAAGTGCACTTAGGACACAAATAGATACCAGTGCTGGCACCCCCGAAATTGGCTTAGACAAGGTAAAGGAAATGAATGTTGCTTGGCGTAAAAACCTGTCCCCAGAGTTTTTCATGCGTGGCATCGAAAGTGGTGAGAGCGTCTCCGTGAGCTTTCTATTGGATAATCAAGGCTTGCCTCGAGATATTATGATTTCACCTTCGATGGGTGATTATTTTGATCAAAAAGCAAAAGAGTTCATACGTTCTACCGGGCGTTGGAAATTTCGCGATCCCGAACGGCGAATCATTTACATCCTTTATTATTAGATCAGTATTTGATAGACAGCCAGGCTGCTCAGGTACGCCATGAGCCCCATAAAGGTAAACTGAACTATCGGCCACTTCCAAGTCTTTGTTTCCCTTTTTGTAATAGCCATCGTACTCATGCATTGTAAGGCAAATACATAGAACACCAACAAAGAAAGCGCAGTGGCGATGTCGTATCGGGGACCACCCGTATCTGCATTGATTTCTGCAGCCATTTTTTCTCGTAAGGTCATTTCATCGTCAGAACTGCCCACACTGTAAATTGTAGCCATGGTGCCAACGAAAACTTCCCTCGCCGCAAATGAAGTAATCAGCGCTATTCCCATCTTCCAGTCGAATCCGAGCGGTTTAATGGCAGGTTCAAACCATTTGCCTAATTTCCCTGCGTAAGAAGCCTCGAGTCGCTTCGCAGCAAGCAGGTCCTGAGTTTCCTGATCTGAAAGATTGCGTTCTATTGATTCAGCCGTAGTCA
>JBFKOL010000028.1:0-22421 GCA_041628815.1 Saprospiraceae bacterium
AAAATTTGGGCACTGCAATGAATCCACCTTTTCGCGATGGAACATTCTGCAGAGCTTCATCCTGGCTAAGTTCATTCCTGATCTCATCTTTTCTCAGGGCACTTGTCGAATGACCTACATGATGAAGAGGTTCCACTCCATCGGTGTTCACTTCCTGTAGTTTGTCAAACATGTCAACGATGGATTGCAGATCCTGGGTAATTTGTTGCTTTTCATGTTCGGCAAGCTTCAGTCTCGACAACTTTTCCAGGTGTGAAATTATAGTTTGATCAATTTTAGTCATATAACTTTAGACAGAATGAAGGATGTCATCGGTAAACGTTTCCCGAATAGCCCATATAACCGAAAATCAGCACAAGATAATCACAAGGACCCAAAGAATCGACCATCGCAGATTGGGCAGTCCATCGATCTGACAACTTTAGTTGACATAAGATTTTTGTGTGATGTGTGTATTGCCTAAGTTTACGTCGAAATGGCATCCTATTGAGCACCCTGAAACATATCGCCGTTACCGGGAATATCGGAGCCGGAAAGACGACTTTGTGTGAAAAACTTTCCAAGCACTACAGGTGGGACGTCCAATACGAAGATGCATCTTCCAATCCTTACCTGGATGATTTCTACCACGATATGAGGAGATGGTCTTTCAACCTCCAAATCTATTTTCTCAACAGTAGATACAATCAAATATTAAAGATCAAACACGGTGACAGGGTGGTCATCCAGGACAGGACCATCTATGAGGATGCATTCATCTTTGCTCCCAACCTATACGAGATGGGACTGATGGAGCAGCGAGATTTCAACAATTACTTCTCGCTTTTCAAATCTATGTCAAGCCAAGTAGGACCACCAGACCTGCTTATATATCTTAAGGCAAGTATACCTACGCTGGTAGCGCACATTCACGCTCGTGGCAGGGAATATGAAGGAAATATGAGTTTGGACTACTTGAAAAACTTGAACGAACGTTACGAAAATTGGATTGTCAATTACAGTGACGGCAATAAACTGATCATCAACGTCGACGAACTCGATTTTAAAGATAATCAAGAAGATTTTTCCAAGGTTTTAGAAATGGTCGATGCTCAATTGTACGGTTTGTTTGATCATTCATGAGAGAAGAATTGATGTCACTGATGGAAGAGGTCCGAAGGGCAAACGCACGCCTGATAGCCGTTTCAAAAACGCGCACCCCGGAAGAAATCAAAAGAGCCTATGACCTTGGGCTTCGGGACTTTGGCGAAAACCGCGTCCAGGAACTTTTGGGCAAGTACGAGCAACTGCCAGCAGATATTCATTGGCACCTCATAGGGCACCTTCAAAAAAATAAAGTCAAATACATTGCACCTTTTATTGCCTGTATTCATTCAGTCGATTCGTTGGATCTGCTCAAGGTAATTGACAAGGAAGGATTTAAGAATCAACGGATTATCCCCGTTCTTCTTCAGATTAAAATTGCCGAGGAAGAGACGAAATACGGCCTCGATGAACCGGGAGCCGAAGACATCCTTGCATCCTATGTTAAAGGTGCATTTCCGCATGTCCGCATCGTTGGATTGATGGGTATGGCAACATTCACCGAAGACCTCGGTAAGGTGCGTCTTGAATTTCGCAAGTTGGCCAGATTCCTAGAACTTGTAAAAAAGAAACATCCCGATTATGCAGGAGAATGGTCCGAGTTATCCATGGGTATGTCCTCCGACTTTGAGGCAGCCCTAGAAGAAGGATCTACCATGGTCCGCATAGGAACCCTGATATTTGGCCCCAGGGACTAAATTTTCATCCATAGAACATTGTACATCCGCCCATTCATCCTACCCGTGATCACATAAATACCAGATGGGATGTCGGTCACATCAATGGTGTCGTTGTTGATCACCCTCTCAAAGACTGACTTTCCATCGACGTTGGAAAACCTGACCGTCATTTCCGGGGTTTTTATTCCGTCAAAATGCAGAATTTTAGTAGATGTACCGGCTGGATTCGGATAAATTTTTGGTGGGATGGACATTGTTGTGTTTTCTACCGCTACGCTGGAACGGAAGGCCAAATCCGTATCATACACTGCAACTCCCCCTCGCCTGGTGCCTACCACAATCTCATATAGGGCATCATCGTCAATGTCATCGAGGTCCACCGCGACAAGGTTACCTTCCCGTATCTCACCCAGAAAATCGGTAACTCTTTTCATGCTGTCCCTGCTGTTGTCGCTATGTGCCTCAAAAAGGTGAATCCTGCCACTTTCCGTTCCTACAGCAGTCAGTACTTTCTCCTGGGATTCAAACAACCGCGGTGCACTGAAATTGTTGACAAAACCTTGTTCCTTCGTATTGATCTGTCCGAAAAGTCCATTGTTGGGCGACGCTTCAATATCGGCTATGAAATCTGCAGAGCCCAGCGTTCCCACATTCTGAAAATAATTGACCGAACCTCTCTGCCCATCTATCGAATTGAAGTTTTGCTCCCCAATTACCAAATCTCCCAATCCGTCGTTATTAAAATCAAAAATATCAGGGCGCGCCCAGGCACTTACTTTGATTCCAAAAGCGCCGTAAACGGGTACATCGTAATCCAGAACTGCTGTTCCAGAGAGATTTTCTAAATAGTAAAGCCTTCCGGTATCATCTCCAATGACCGCGTCGATGTCGTCATCTCCATCAATGTCGCCAAAGGCTGGTGAAAAGTACCTGGATGCAGAAGAAAAAGCTCGCATCCCGAGATAGTCGTCATTTACAAGATGAAACTCAGCATGAGACGCACTACCGCGATTTTCGTATAAAAGCAACCCTGGGTTGCGAGTGATGCCATCGGGTGACAAACCACCCGTCCCTATTACCAAATCCATCAATCCATCATCGTTGTAATCCAGGAAGCACGGGCTGGAATGCCCTCCAGTATGTACCATCGTCCCTACCAGGAAATTCTTGTCGACAAGCTCATAGCTGCCAGGTGTCTCATCAGACTTCACATACTTCCAGATGTGGTTGATATTTTGGGATGCTATCCGGTCGTTGGGGGCTACGATCAACTCCTGCTCTGGCGTCCTGTCGATATTCTCAAGAAAAGCAGCGTTGAAGAGTTCAATAGACACTGCCTCAGCACCATCCGGGGCATAGGAAGGCACAGACTGAACCATCCAGGCATTGTCGATAGTCCCGCCATTGACGAGGAACACTAATCCATTGTACGAGATGTCACCAATGAGAAGATCCATCAAACCGTCCTCATTGACATCTACGGAGGTGACCGTAGAGCCCGCATGACGCAACTGAACGACTGGGTCTGTTAAAAAAGAAGCACATTGCCCTGGATCTGTCGACAATATCACCTCCTGCGAAAAACCGCTTTCAAGAAATTTGCCGTAGCAAGGATCGGCAAGGGTAAATTCGAAGGTCTCATCGCTCAGATTGCGCTCTACCCTCATATTTTTGTATAAAAACACAGTCGTACCTGATGGCTCGAAAGCCAGGATGTCAAGATCGCCATCCTGGTCCAAATCTCTGATTTCCGGAAGATCCACGACGCTTACAAAAATTTGAGACTGACCATTGCCGATGGGCACATAGAGTATGTCGAAGTCACGGTCAGGAAAAGGGACAATGCGATAATTGAGAAGGCCATCTTCAATATAACCCTGCCATACTTCAATACCAGGTATGGCTGCCTGGGTCGGTGAACAGAAAATATCTTTTATGCCGTCATCGTTGAAGTCCCTGAGTAACATCCAGTTTTCTACCGGGGGAAAAATATTCTTGAACTGCGGTGAATAGCTTTTGATAGATGCATCATCCGGATCGCTGAGAAATGGCAAAGCGATTTTGCCCTCCCTTTCAAATACCACCAAATCATCGATTCCGTCCAGGTTCAAGTCAACAGTGCTGAACTGAGGAGTCCTGAGCCCCCCTGCCATGGCATTGAGGAGGACTATTCCTTCTTCAATAAAAGTTACATCTGCCAAGTAATAGGACTGGCCACCACCCGGTATCATCCACGTTAACAAAGCAACCAGGCTGTACAATAGCCTATTCATAGCATTTATAACGGATGTTCTTTTCATTCGATTATGACGAGGTGATATAATGAAATATTGACCATCAATGGTATACTTCAAAATGAGAAGTTGCGTTTTTGGGATGTCTCTTTTGTGTATTGTGTCAAAAAGAACCATCTCATTACTAAAGAAATTTTCTTCAAGTATTAAAAAATTCAATAATACGAATAGGGGGAAGATTCTTCAGCATTGTCATTTAAAATAATGAATATGCAGGTAAACCAGGTAACAGACAGTACGTGGAACAAGTCTCTCAGGACTTCAATCATTGTCCATGTCTTCATTCTTCTGCTGTCCTGGCTTTTTAGACTGCATGATGACCCCACTCAGGATATTGACAATCAATATGCTGTGACCGTGAGTTTTCAAAACGTCGATTTTCGGAATACCAGAAGTTCTAACAGCACACAAAGTCGCAGTACCACCGGTCAGCAAAGAGCCAAGTCCGAGGCGCCACAAAAACTCGAAGCGGCAAAAAAAGAAGCCATCGAAGTGCCAAAACCGGTTCCTCCCAAGCCGACACCTGTCCCACCCCAGGAAAACCCTCAACCTTCCGAGCCGGTTTTCAGCGAGTCTACGATAGAGGAGAGTGATATTCAGGCTATCGAAGAAGAAATACCTGTCGAAGAGCCTGAACCTGAATACATCCCTGAAGACATCCCTGAACCGGTACCATTAGAAGAGGCAGTCATATTAAACCCTGAACTTCCCAGCATCGAAGATATCATCGGCAGCATTGATGACGATCCTGTTGAAACAGAAGAAGAGACCAACGTAAAATCAGAGGTACCGGGAACCGGTGAGGCATCCAGCAGCCAGGATGGCACTTCGGACAGTGATCCTTCACTGAAAGACGGATCCGACAGCGGTACGGGAAAATCCAATACCGGCGATGGCCAAGGAGCGGACCGCGAAGGTTCTGATAGGGATAGTGGACGCGGAACAGCTGATCACGGAGAAGGGGAATTCGACGCATCAGGAGATGGCATTTTTGGTCGTAAAGTCATTCACCATCCCTATGACGAACTATCTAAGGTTTATGCCAAATCGGGCAAAATTTGGATCAAAACTTGCATCAACCCAATGGGTCGCGTGACCTATGTTGAAATTGATGAACTGAATACCACCGTAAAGGATTACACCATCTTGCGAAATGCATTGGAAGCTGCAAGGAAGTACAGATTCGAAAATGACTTTACTGCGCCAAAGGAACAATGCGGCGTTATCCGCATCAACGTGGAAAACTTCAGGGGTGTACGATAACAGAAAAATCAATTCTTCGTCCGACCAAAAAGATCTTTGGTATTATCTCGCCCGCTTCTTGGCGGTGTGGTCAAGACTTCATGATAGAGTTTATCAATCAATTTCATTTTACCATTTTCCAGCATATAAGCCCTATAACTTCCGTCGGGAACCATCGCAGAACCCTGGCCTGGCATCCTTCCCATAACCTGGATGAGATGGTCGAAAACAAGTTGTTGGCTCTCGTCGACATAATTGAGGGTAACATAACTGTCTGCACTGTATTCAAGTAACATCCTGTACGCATAATCTTCGCCACCTTCTTCAGTTTGGAAAACGGGAAAGCCCAGGGTAGCCTCATCCTCATCGAATCGTATCACTTCGGCGGTCTTCAACTTTGTATATTGATCTAACTGTCTAAATGTGAGCAAAATATACATGTCTTCTTCAAGTGGTTTAACATCGTAAATAATGCCTCCCTGCCATTCCTGCCATGCTATTTCGCGTTTCAACGCCATTCCCAAATCACCCGAAGACTTGCTAAAGGATTTTACATTATTGTCTTTCTTCTGTATGATCCCTCTGTAGGCGTATTTAGATGCTCCGAGATCGATTTGCCAGGATACGATGCGAAAGGTACTGTCGGGAGGATAAGAGACTACCAACCATTTCAAGGCATCCAGAGATTGGTCAAAGGAATACGTATCCTGCAGCGACTGCATGAACATGGGCTCAAACTTAGAGGCAGCAAAACGCCTGTGCTCCGGCAGATCGGCATTGACCATGGCATCTGCATAAAACATCAGGCCCTGGCCACTTAGAGCAAGACCAACCATCCAGAAGAATGGTAACAAAATCATTCTGAAGTTCATGGTGCCTGAATTTTGTTAGGTAACGAACGGAAGACATAAATCCGTATATCGGTCGTCACGCGGCGCAACAATCAATGAGGTCTAAATAGTTGGGGCGATCCGAAATACGGGAGTGAACAAATTGTTCGCGTATTTTTCCGTTCAGAATGTAGAATACACCTGGCATCTGGAGCCCGTCGCCAATTTGCTTGAACGAAAAAGAATTACCTTCTAAGACGGTACTTTGGATACCTCGCAACCAAATCTGAAGGCCGTAAAGTTGGTTGAAATTACCTTTTAGTAATCCGAACTGCTCATAAATGTCACACTCCGGATCAGCCACGTGCTGAACACCTTGAAGACCATAATCATTGAAATACGAATCAGCAGTGATTTTATCCGACATGTGCACAAATACGATTTGCACACCACGCTTTTCGATGGCATTTCTATTCTTTGCAAGATCTTTCATGGCCTCCCGACAGAAAATGCAGCCAAAATGCCTTAAAAACACCAACAGTACCGGACCCTTATTGGAAAGGTCTAACAGGGAAATTCCCTGGTTTGTCTTAATCTGTGACAAGTCATCGGGAGATACAGAGTTCATAACAGTATGGTTTTTATGAGTTCATCTGATCGAATGTCTTCATTACTGCCCTCACGTGATCAGCTGACTCATTCAACAACTTGGACTCTTCCTTGTTCAATTTTATCTCTATAACTTGTTCGATACCTTTTTTTCCCAGTTTTACAGGCACACCAAGGTACACATCATCCATTCCGTACTCGCCGTTCAGCTTAACACAACAGGGGAAAATCCGGTTTTCATCTTTAACAATTGCTTCTACCATTTGGGCTGCTGCTGCACCGGGTGCATACCAAGCAGATGTCTCCATGAGCTTTACCAACTCGCCACCTCCTTTTTTGGTCCTTTCTACAATCGCATCCAATTTAGCGCTATCAACAAGTTCGGTAACCGGTATGCCGGCGACGGTCGTATACCTTGGCAAAGGCACCATGGTGTCGCCATGCCCACCAAGCAGTAATGCCTGAATATCCTTAGGAGATACGTCGAGTTCGCTTGCCAGAAAAGCTCTGTAGCGCGCAGTATCCAGGATGCCTGCCATGCCGAAAACACGCTTATCACTCAACTTCGATGATACATGGGCGGCATAAGTCATGACATCCAGTGGATTCGAAACGATGATAATGATGGGATTCGGTGAATGTTCCAATATGGAGTTGGTCACGGAAGTAACGATTTTGGCATTGGTAGCAATCAGGTCATCTCGGCTCATACCGGGACGACGTGGAATGCCTGCTGTGATCACAACGATGTCAGAACCTTTTGTCTTTTGATAATCTTCGGTCCCGATCAAGCGCGTGCTGTAATGATCGATGGGAGCTTGTTGCCAGCTGTCAAGAGCCTTGCCCCTCGCGAGGTCACCCTTAATGTCCAATAAAACAATTTCTTTAACAATATCTTTGTGCGCCAGGACGTTTGCGACGGTGGCTCCAACATTGCCTGCACCCACTACGGTTACTTTCATGATTTCTGATTTTCGGTTAAGCCGCAAAGGTATCGGTCTTTCCTCAATTTTGTCGGAAAAGCCTTCGGAATCTTGCTCATATCTTCGTTGTACCACCTCCTTGATATTAAGTATTGACCGCTGTTCGGGACACTACATTATCAATCAAAATTCTACATTTGCGTAAAATTTATTCTGCAGATGAATTTACATGAGTATCAGGGCAAACAAATTCTTGAAAAACATGGTGTACGTATTCAAAAAGGATATACAGCAACTACCCTTTCTGAGGCCAAAGAAGCGTATGAACGGTTGAAAAGTGAGACCGGAACGGACTGGGTCGTCGTAAAAGCTCAAATTCACGCAGGAGGTCGCGGTAAAGGAGGTGGTGTAAAGATCGCCAAGAACGAAAAGGAATTTGAGCAACATGCAAACAGCATACTGGGCATGCATCTGCGGACACCCCAGACGCCGGGAGGTCTCAACGGACCAGGTAAGCTGGTAAGAAAGATCCTCATAGCCGAAGACTCGTATGCACCTGATTTCGATGCGTGCAAAGAGTTTTACATCTCCATCATGCTTGACCGAGAAAAAAAGCAGAATGTCATCATCTACAGTACCGAAGGAGGTATGAATATTGAAGAAGTGGCCGAACAAACGCCTCACCTTGTCTTCAAGGAGCACATTCATCCTGCCCTCGGGTTGCAAGGTTTTGAAGCGAGAAAAGTTGCTTTCAACCTGGGCCTATCCGGCAAAGCCTTTAAAGAGATGGTAGCTTTCATTACAAAACTTTACCAGGCCTTTGTCGCTTCTGACGCCAGCCTGATCGAGATAAATCCGTGCTTGCAAAATGCCAATGATGAAATTGTTGCGGTCGATACCAAGTTCACCCTTGACAACAATGCCCTTTTCAGGCACCCAGACCTTGCCGAGATGAGAGATACTGATGAAGAGGACCCTACGGAAGTGGAAGCAAAGGCGTATGGATTGAACTATGTCAAACTCGACGGAAATGTGGGTTGTATGGTCAATGGTGCCGGACTGGCAATGGCCACCATGGACATCATCAAACTCAGTGGCGGTGCTCCGGCCAATTTCCTGGATGTCGGGGGAACAGCCGACGCCACAAGAGTGCAGAATGCTTTTAAGATCATTTTGCGCGATCCCAATGTTAAAGCCATCCTGATCAATATTTTCGGAGGCATCGTACGGTGTGACCGGGTAGCCCAGGGTGTAGTCGATGCATACAGGAATATGGGCAACATAGGAGTGCCCATCATCGTCAGGTTGCAAGGTACGAACGCGGAAATCGCTAAAGAACTGATCGATAAAAGTGGCCTCGAAGTAAAATCCGCAATTCTGTTACAGGAAGCCGCTGATCTTGTCAAAAAAGTCGTAGCCGCAGGTTAATTGGAATCGTATTCTCTCCATCAGCTTAACGAATACATAAGAAGGGTTATCGCCCTTAATTTCAGGGAACCGCTTTGGATCGAAGCGGAGATCATCCAGGCCAGGGAATCCAGGGGACATTGGTATCTCGAATTGATTGAGAAAAAAGAACACTCTGAAGAAATCATTGCCCAGGCTTCAGCAGCACTCTGGTTCCGGAACTTCCAGTTCGTTCGCAAAAAAATCGGTGAAGTAATCCATGATCTTCTCCAGGCCGGAACCTTGGTCAGGCTGAAGTGTATGGTAGAGTTCAACGAAAGATATGGACTCAAACTGATCGTGCAGGATGTGGATCCCAACTACACTTTCGGCAAGCTCGAAATGAGCCGCCAAGAAGTTATACAACGCCTTCAACGCGAAGATCTTATCGATAAAAACGGAAGGCTTCCTTTCGCTCCTGTATTACAGAATATCGCTGTCATTTCTTCATTGAATGCTGCAGGATACAAGGACTTCATAGCGCAGCTGACCGGCAATATTCACGGTTATACTTTCAACGTAAAGCTCTTTGAAGCATCCGTTCAGGGTAAAAACCTCGAGAGTGAGACGCTCTCTGCCATCGAATCCATAGCCCGAAGTAAGGAATCCTACGATGCTGCGGTGATCATCAGGGGTGGAGGTTCAAGACTTGACCTAAAGGGTTACGACAGCTATCATGTGGCTGCGGCCATTGCGTCTTCCGGCATCCCCTTCATTACGGGCATTGGACACGAGATAGATGTCAGTGTTGTGGATATGGTCGCCAAGCTATCGCTTAAAACGCCAACTGCCGTCGCTGATTACTTGTTAGAACACAATCTTTTGTTCGAATCGAATCTGGAAAATACCGCCACCATGATTGCAAAGCTCGTCCAGGGTCGGATTCAGATGGAAAAAATGCAACTTCAAATATTTGCCGAGCAGATCAAATCAATGTCAAAATCTCCACTGGATCTTCACCTATTGAGACTGGAAGATATGCATCGTCAATTGGTGCAGATTCATCGTACGCTCTTTACCAATGAATCCATGCGACTCGAACGATATGGAATCGTCATTGATGCTGCTGACCCGGGTAAGGTACTCCAGAAAGGCTTTGCGTACATTACCCGGGAAAATAGAACCATCCGGTGGTCACGAGAAATGGAAGCCGGACAGATTGTCAACATTCATTTGCAAGACGGCCAAAAAAGCAGTAAAATCATCTGAGGTATGCCGCGAAAAAAAAATTCATACGGAGAAAGTGTCAAACAGCTTGAAGAGATTCTACAGGAGCTCAATTCCAATGATGTAGATATCGATCAGCTCCATGGCAAAGTCAAAAAAGCCAGGGAACTACTCGAAATGTGCAAAAAGAAACTCAAGTCTACCGAAGAAGAAATTGATGAACTTCTCAGCTGACCTTTCGTCGCTTTAACCATTGCACAGGAAGTGCCTGCCACTCGAATAGTTTTCGGTCATTCAGTGCTTTATAGGTGAGGTAGGCGGCCACAGGTATAAGTATTACACAGGGTAGCCATGCCGCTGCTTTAGGTCCGAATGTGCCACTGCGCATCAGTTTTTCTCCAAGGATGATCGTTATGACGAACGTCATGTAAAAGCCAATAGCAATCAGAAGAGGAAACCCGAAACCACCTTTGCGTACGATAGCACCGGCGGGGGCGCCAATGAAAAGAAATATGAGGCAGACCAGAGCCCATGCGTACTGCTGATGGAGGCGCAGAGCATATTTCTTGATCTCATTGCGCCAGATCTTATTCTCGGTAACTTTGTTAAAAGTCCGGTCCTTCAACGCTCCGGCACCATTCATGGCAGCCCGGATTATTTCCGGCTTTTTCTCTCTCGAAATAAGTTGAATCAGTGATGTAACGGTGTCGCCAGCTATGAACTTGGTCGTATCAACTTCCAGACCTCTTTCAATGGCATACTGGACGGCATGTCTGGACTTGGCCGCGACAGTTTCCGATGAACCAGACTGTGAGCGAGTGACGTTTTCCCTGCCCACATAGTTGACAACGACGCCAGGTTTACGCTGTTCTTCCTCCTCTACCACATTGCTGAATCGATGGATATTTGAAAAATGGTTCTCCACAATGGCCAGTCGCAATGAATCGATTACTTCCATCAGCTCTATAGAATTCATCATTTCATAATCCCTCCCTGCTACGTTGGATACGTTAAGATTGAGGAGCCTTGATAGTTCGAAAACCTTTCTCAACTGGGAAAAACTCGTTCGGGCCATGGGTCTTCCCAAAGCATTGAGGTGTTTAATGCTCTGATCAGCAGATTCCGACCGGATCTCTTTGACCTGGTATCCATCGAACAGGTCCATAACCAAGTATCGGTTGTTATCCACCGTATACATTTCTCCCCTCTTGGCTTCAATCATATTGATGACACTCTTGTCACCGTCACTGTGGTCGTAGATCAAAACACCCTCTATCGTCCTGCCATCTTTATCCTTCCTGTCTATCCAAATGGAATAATTTTTGAATTCCTGGTTAAATATTTTTTCATCAAAAACGAAAGTTAACTGGTTGGTCTTCATCGCCTTAATCTTCCGCAAAAACTGCCTGTTGGCTTCCGGTTTGAGAACATTCGATGCAAGGATGGAAAACAACATTACGCAAACAGCCACGATCAGCCCGGGCATCATCATCCTGAAAAGTGAGATCCCCGCAGTTTTCATACTCGATAGCTCGTATTTCTCCGACATTTCACCATATACCATCACGCTTGACAATAGGATGGTCAATGGTAATGCCATGGGTATCAATACGACACTCAGATATAAAAGCAGTTCGAAATAATCGGTAAGTCCATATCCCTTGCCCAGGATGTCATCAATGACCTTCCACAAATACTGCATCACGAGCACAAACTCGACAATAAAAAAGGCGAGCAATGCAGGCCCTATAAAACCTTTCAGAAAAAGACGGTCAATGACTTTTAAGTACAAGGTCTTTGTTATTATTTCGCAATAGCCCGGGTCTCGTCGGCATTCCCGGGAACAGACCAAATATTTATGGCCCTTACTGTAACAAAACTACTCGGAAATCCGTCAAGAAAACAAATACGACATTAATAACGACATGTTGAGTGCCGTAATGCCCATAAGGGATAAGTTGTTTCGATATGCCCTGAATATTCTTGAGAATAAAATGGCAGCTGAAGATGTAGTCCAGGAAGTCATGATCAAGGTGTGGAAGAAAAAAGATGAACTTTCCCGGGTAGAGAACAAGGAAGCTTGGTGTATGACTGTGACGCGCAACCTAGCTTTGGATAAGAGGAGAAAAGTAAAAGGATACTTTGAACCAGTCGAAAAACATTACGAATTGGCTGACAGAAGCCGAACAGCTGTAGATGTTTTGGTCAGCGATGAGATCATGCATCACATACGCCGAGCCATATCACAGCTGCCGCAAGATCAGCGACAAGTGATTCACCTGAGAGACGTCGAAGGATATACTTACAGGGAAATAGCCGAAATTACAGGCTTTACACTCGATAAAGTAAAAGTTTATTTACACCGCGGACGACTAACACTCCGCAAAAAATTGACAACCCTATACCATGAACAAAAGAATAGAACAACTGCTTGAAAAGTATTACAAGGCAGGTTGTACGCTTGAGGAAGAAAAAGAGCTTCAGGGGTTTTTCGAGGGGCATCGTATCGAACACTCCCCTGAGTCGGCCCTTTTCACTTACTTCGCAGCTCAACGTGGACAATCACTTGAAAAACCCATCGGCGTAAAAGTTAGAAGGCAGGCATTCCAAATGCGATACCTCCTTGGAATAGCAGCGTCATTGGTTATTCTGACTATGGCTTATTTCAGCTGGACACCCCCCTCAACCCCTGTCTCTTCCAAACACGTGATTGTTGACACACCCGAGGAAGCACTCAAGGTGACACTGAACGCTTTGTCCATCGTCAACGGATCTATGGAAAAAGGAGAAAAAAAGGTATTGGAAGGTTTGCAACACCTCGATAAGACTTTAATTTTTAAAACGTAATCAAATTCAAATCATGAAAAAAATATTCTTTGTCATTGCAGCCCTTTTTATCGGGACTGCATTACCGGCACAAAGCATTGACAAATTCTTAAAAGGTCTCGAAGATGGAGATCAATATGGAGTCGTCACCGTTAACAAGGAAATGTTCAAATTGATCGCTTCAATGGATGCCGATTTTAACAAAGAGGAAGGTCTCAAGGAATTGGTCAAAGACATAAAACTCCTCAAGGTATATATTCTTGAAGATGGAGCGACCATTGAGGATTTCTCGAAACTGAGGGACTTGGCAGTACAGTCGAAAATGACAGAGCTCGTTTCGGTCAAAGACGGCTCTGAGCGGATCTACCTCTATACAAACAGTACCGGTGATGATGAATACGTCAGGGATATTCTTGTACTGGTAAGGGAAGACAATCAAAATGTATTTCTCAAGCTCGACGGTAAAATCAACCTAAAAAGTCTTGCCAAACTGGCGGATAATATGAACATAGAAGGACTTGACTCCCTGAAAAAACTTGATCAGAATTCAAACAAGTATTGATGGCGCCCTCTTGCGCTGTTCATTTTTTGATCAACAAGGTATTTCAAGGACTTCTGCATGGGCTTTTTCATGGATTTCGTACATTTCCGAAAATAGAAATTCATGAAGAAGCCTTTGTTGTTCATCGTCATCACAAGCTGCCTACTGTCAATACAGACGACTTATGCCCAAATTTTCGATGGTACTGCGCGATTGGAATCGGTTGAAGCATTTGATCTTTCTGACAGTCCTTCCATCGTCGATCATCTTGCATTCACCAATATAGGACCTACTATCTTCAGCGGGCGCGTCGTAGATATTGCAGTTGATCCAGACGACCCTACTCACTTTTATGTGGCATACGCTTCTGGTGGATTGTGGGAGACCAGCAACAACGGTACCTCATTCCATCCTATTTTCGATGATGAAATGGTCATGACCATTGGTGCCATTGCCGTAGATTGGGATAACGATATCTTGTGGGTTGGAACAGGCGAAGTCAACTCCAGTCGTTCTTCCTATGCCGGTACAGGTATTTTCAAGAGTAGCGACAACGGAAAAACATGGCATTATCAGGGGCTGCCAGAAAGTCACCACATAGGGAGAGTAGTCATCCATCCTGAAAATCCATCAACCCTCTGGGTCGCGGCCCTGGGTCACCTTTACACAAAGAATGACGAACGTGGTGTATACATGACAACCGACGGTGGTGCCACGTGGGAAAAAACTCTTTTCATCAACGATGACACCGGGGTGGTAGACCTTCTTTTGGACACGTCAGATCCGGATGTGTTGTACGCTGCCGCCTGGCAGCGATCCCGCAAAGCGTGGGACTTTACCGAGGCCGGGCCGGGTTCCGGAATATATAAAAGTACCGACGGAGGCCGACAATGGCAGTTGATGACAACACCGTCAAGCGGATTCCCCACCGGTATGGGCACCGGTCGCATTGGTCTCTCACTCTATTCCAGCGGTGGAAATAACCGCCTCTATGCCCTGCTGGATAATTACAACCGCCGACCTCCGGAGGATGACGCTTCTGTGGTCTTGCAAAAAGAAAATTTCAAAGGAATGACCCGGTCTGCCTTCCTCGACATTCCTGATAATGAACTTGAAACTTACCTTCGGGAAAACCGGTTCCCAAGAAAATATACCGCGAAGTCTGTTCGCGCTATGATAGAAAAGGAAGAAATCTCACCCGATGATTTGGCTTTGTTCCTTGAAGACGCCAATTCACTACTATTCGATACACCTGTCATCGGAGCAGAACTCTACCGCAGCGATGATGGCGGGCAGTCTTGGACAAGGACTCATGACGAGCACCTGGATGGGCTGTATAATTCCTATGGTTACTACTTTGGCGTGGTGAGCGTGGATCCTTCCGACGCTGACAAAGTCTACATCGCCGGTGTCCCGATATTGAGATCAAGTGATGGAGGTAAATCCTTTAAAAACATTAATGGTGACAATGTACACGTCGATCATCATAAGATATGGGTAAATCCACAGCGCGCAGGTCATCTTGTCATCGGCAACGACGGTGGCGTCAACATTTCTTACGACGACGGCGATACCTGGATTAAATGCAATACACCGGCGGTAGGTCAATTTTACTACATCAACGTAGACAACGCTGACCCATACAACGTCTACGGCGGCACCCAGGACAACGGTGTATGGAAAGGTAGCCACCAATACCGAGAAGGAACCCGCTGGCACAGTACTGGCAGATATCCCTACGAAGGTCTGATCGGTGGCGATGGCATGCAGGTGCAGATTGACCTACGCGACAATGCCACGATATATACAGGTTTTCAGTTTGGCAATTATTTCCGGATCAATACTTCCTCCGGAGAGCGCAGCCGCATCACCCCTATTCATGAACTCGGGCAACGACCGTACCGTTGGAACTGGCAAAGTCCCATCCACGTATCCCTGCACAACCAGGACATCGTATATTTTGGTGCCAATGTATTGTTCAGGTCAATGGACAAAGGTGAGAATTTCAAGGCCATCAGTGGCGATTTAACCAGGGGAGGAAAGTCTGGGGACGTACCTTTTGGCACTCTTACTACCATTCACGAATCTCCTTTAGTCTTTGGACTTATTTATACAGGAAGCGACGACGGAGCTGTGTACGTCACCCGCGACGGTGGTGTCTCATGGGTGGACATCAGCAGCCAGCTTCCGACTGGACTTTGGGTATCCCGCATCCAGGCATCAGCTCATAAAGAAGGACGCGTTTTTGTAGCCCTGAACGGGTACCGTAATGATGACTTCAGTGCCTACCTGTTCATGAGCGAAGATTATGGCCAAAACTGGAAAAATATCAGCCATGGTCTTCCGGCAGAACCAGTGAACGTCGTGAAAGAAGATCCCAAATCAGAAGTGATGCTCTTTGTGGGCACAGACCGGGGAACTTACGTAAGTCTCGATCAGGGTAATCGTTTTATGCGGCTCAAAAAAGGTCTCACCAGCGCACCGGTACACGATGTCGTGATTCATCAGGATCAGGACCACCTTTTGATTGGCACCCACGGACGTTCCATATTCCTTGGATCGATCCATGCCCTGCGACAGGTAGCGGAAATGGACGACCCGGTCTTGACACTCTTCAATCCAGACAAGGTAAGATACCGGAGCAATACCGGGAACAGGCGAGCCTTCTATCTTGATTTTTCTACCAATGAAGTGAGCATAGAGATTTTCGCTCCTGCAGCCTCCAAAGGAGTCCTCTCTGTTACATCCGAAAAGGCAACAAAACTTTATACCGGAGATGTCGACCTTCCTCTTGGGCTTTCTACCCTGGAATACGACCTGTCCATTGATAAATCGGAAATCGAAAAATACAAAGGCGAGTTAGATGAAGACAGTAAACTGGAAGAGGCGGACGACGGCAATTACTATCTATTGCCGGGGAAATATACGATACAACTTGAAGCAGGAGGACAAACGGCAACCACTGAACTTGAAATTACCGAACGATAGACAGCCCGATGATTACCAATTTGTTCTGCATAGCTATTTTCGCCAGCTCGTACTTTGCCTTTCAAAAGCCTGCCCTTACTTCTCGATACCTTCACCATCCCTACAGAGAAATGCACCTGAAGCAATGGGAACGGCTTCTGACTTCCGGTTTTCTTCATGGAAGCTGGAACCACTTGCTTATCAATCTTTTTGTTTTGTGGCAGTTTGGTCAATTCGTTGAAAACTATTTCCTGGTAAGATTTGGAGAAACCATGGGGTCATTTTCCTACATTTTCTTTTTGCTGTCCGCCATCGTTGTTTCAAACATTGGAACGCTGATCAAGCATCGTGACAACCCCGGATTTAGAAGTCTTGGCGCCTCGGGAGTTACTTCTTCCATGGTGCTCGTCTACGTGTTGTTTAACCCTTGGCAGATGTTCATTTTTCCTCCTGTTCCCGCCATTGTTTTTGCCATCCTGTATTTGGGATATTCGACATGGGCCGCTGAAAGGAACAGGGATCACATCGACCATTACGGGCATCTTTGGGGATCTCTGTACGGTATAGTGTTTATAGCCATAACTGATCCTGCTGTCTTTCGTTATTTTCTGGATTCCTTGTCGGATCTTCCGTGGTAAAAACGGCAAACCCGCCAGACTGTACGACTAGCCCAGGAAAGGATACCGATAGTCTATGGGAGCCACGAAATTCTCCTTAATGGTCCTTGGTGAAACCCACCTGTACAAATTGAGAATAGAACCCGCTTTGTCGTTGGTTCCTGAGCCCCTGGCCCCGCCGAATGGTTGCTGTCCCACAACAGCTCCTGTGGGCTTGTCATTGATGTAAAAATTACCAGCTGCATTAACCAATGCCTGGCGGGCTTCTATGACAGCTTTTCTGTCCGTAGCAAAAATTGAACCTGTTAAGGCATAGGGTGAAGATGAATCTACGAGCTTCAGCGTATCGGAATAGGCCTCATCTTTATAGACATACAAGGATAGCACAGGCCCAAAAATTTCCTCGCACATCGTGCGATATTTGGGATCCTCCACCTTAAGGACCGTGGGGTTTATAAAATACCCTTCCTCATCACTGTAGGTACCCCCTGCAAGCACATCGACCCCGGCGGTACCCTTTGCCTCTTCGATGTATGCCGTTATTTTATCATAGGCTTTACGATCGATCACCGCATTGATAAAGTTGGAAAAATCCTCCACTGTACCCATCTTGAAAGAATGGATGTCTTCCAAAAGGCTGGATTGAACAGCTGGCCATAAGGATTCGGGAATATATGCCCTGGACGCAGCGCTGCACTTTTGGCCCTGGAACTCAAATGCTCCGCGCGAGAGCGCCGTAGCCACTTGGTCAGGGTTGGCAGATCGGTGAACCATAACGAAATCTTTGCCACCGGTCTCCCCCACTATTCGCGGATAACTCTTATAGGAAGCAACGTTATTACCTATGGTCGCCCAAAGGTGATTGAAGACGCCAGTGCTCCCAGTAAAATGTAGACCTCCAAAGTCTCTGTGATTGAAAACGGCGCCACCCACTGTCTTGCCATCTGTATAGACCAGGTTGATCACTCCATCAGGCAAGCCCGCCTCCCTAAGTATACTCATCACCGAGTAGGCCGCATAGATCTGTGATTCAGCAGGTTTCCATACCACGGTATTGCCCATGAGAGCAGGAGCCCCGGGCAAATTGCCCGATATGGCAGTAAAATTGAATGGTGTCAGGGCGAATACAAACCCTTCCAACGGCCTGTATTCCAGGCTATTCCACACGGTAGGCGAACTATTGGGTTGCTGGGCATATATCTCGCTCATATACTGCACATTGAAGCGATAGAAATCTGCAAGTTCTGCTACTGCGTCAATTTCCGATTGATATATGTTTTTGGATTGAGCCATCATGGTGGCCGCGTTCATATAAGCCCTCTTCGGACCTGCGATAAGGTCTGCTGCCCTTAGAAAAATAGCTGCCCTGTCCTCCCAGGGCATTGCAGACCACTCGTCCTTTGCCTTCATTGCGGCCTCGATAGCATCCTGCACATGTTTCGCTTCACCCCTGGAATACCTGCCGATAGTATTTCGAATGTCATGAGGCGATCGTATTTCAATGCGCTGATCTGTAAATACATCTCGGCCATCGATGACCATGGGAATTTCCATCTGAAGTGCTTTCCTCCTGTTAATCTCCTCGAGCACATCCTGCTTTTCCTGACTACCTGGACTGTAATTAAGTATTTTCTCATTGTGTGCCTTGGGAACCTGGTAAATGCTGTTATTCATGATTTCTATTTAGAAAGAAAAATGGTAGTGCAAAGTAAAGAAGTCTTATGATAAAAGACCACTACATGCATCACACTCAGCTGCATCTTTACCGGAGAGGACTCATGGTAAACAAACTAAATCTCAATTCTTATTTCGGGTGGAAGAAAGGCAGAGGTATCTCCTTTACCAGTAATGATTTCGCGAACGATGGTCGAACTGATGTGTGAATATTCGGGTCTGCTGATGAAAAAAATGGTCTCGATGTCTTTGCCAACAATATAATTGAGCTGAGCAATGGTTTTTTCATAGTCGAAATCCGATGCATTCCTCAAACCACGGATAAGGTATTTGGCATTGACTTTCTTGCAGAAATGCACCGTCAATCCTTCAAAGTGGTCCACTTCAACGGACGGGTCGTCCTTGAAGACATCTTCAAGCCAGTCGAGACGCTGTTGCAAGGGAAACAATGCTTTCTTAATCGAATTTACCCCGATGGCCATGATGATCTTATCGAAGAGCGGTATGGCCCTCTTGACAATATCCACGTGTCCGGTGGTAATTGGGTCAAAGGATCCGGGAAATACGGCGATTTTCATCTTTTTTTGTTGACGGGTAAGCAAGTCTGTTGCAAAATAACACAATCCCCCTTTCTTCTATCAGCTCACTTCCACATTCTGACCTTCTGCCTGCCATCGTGTAAATTACTGAGGTAAAAACTATCTTTGCATCCTCGACAAAAATTCGAACATGCAAACTTTTGACGTCATCGTGATCGGTAGTGGACCCGGCGGCTATGTAGCCGCAATCAGAGCTTCTCAGCTGGGATTAAAAACAGCCATAGTAGAAAAGGAAAACCTTGGTGGTGTATGTCTCAATTGGGGTTGTATTCCCACCAAAGCGCTGCTGAAATCTGCCCAGGTTTTTGAGTACCTCAATCATGCTGAAGATTATGGACTTTCTGTTAAGGAAGCCAAAGTGGATTTCGGAAAAGTCATTGGTCGCAGCAGGAGTGTCGCTGAAGGTATGAGCAAAGGAGTCAACTTCCTAATGAAGAAGAATGATATCAAAATTTTTACTGGAACAGGAAGTCTTGCTCGTGGAAAAAAGGTGGAGGTGACCACTGAGCAAGGAAAAAAGGAAGAGATAGGTGCCGAGCACATCATCATTGCCACCGGTGGCAGATCTAAGGCTCTGCCACATATTCCTATAGACGGGAAAGACGTGATAGGGTATCGAGAGGCCATGACCCTCGCAAAGCAACCCAAATCTATGGTTGTAATTGGCGCTGGAGCTATTGGTGTTGAATTTGCCTATTTCTACCATGCTATTGGTACCAACGTAACCATCGTTGAATTTCTCGAACAAGGCCTTTTGCCCCGGGAAGACCGGGATGTATCGCGCGAACTTGGAAAGATTTTCAAGAAAAAAGGCATCGATGTCATGGCCAACACCTCCGTAGAAAAAGTAGAAAAGAAAGGTAAAGCACTCCTTGTCACTGTTAAAAGCCGCAAAGACGAAAGCACGAAAACACTCGAATGCGATGTCGTTTTATCCGCAGCTGGGGTGGCTCCAAACGTGGAGAATATAGGCTTGGAACCTTTGGGTATCAACCTGGAGAATGGGCTGATTAAAGTGGACGAGTTCTACCGCACCAATGTGCCGGGCATTTATGCCATAGGTGATGTTGTACAAGGTCCGGCACTGGCACACGTAGCATCTGCCGAAGGAATTATTTGTGTTGAAAAAATTGCTGGAAAGGAACCCAGACCTCTTGACTACGGGAATATTCCGTCATGTACTTATTGCCATCCCGAGGTAGCCAGTGTAGGTATGACTGAACAACAAGCCAAGGACGCAGGATACGAACTCAGGCTTGGCAAATTTCCTTTCGCTGCTTCCGGAAAGGCGAAAGCAGCGGGCAGCCCTGAAGGATTCGTGAAAGTCATCTATGACGCCAAATATGGAGAGCTCCTGGGAGCTCATCTGATAGGATATAATGTCACTGAAATGATAGCGGAAATTGTAGCGGCGAGGCATCTCGAAACTACGGGTCACGAAATTATTAAGTCCGTACACCCCCACCCAACCATGAGTGAAGCTATTATGGAGGCGTCGGCCGCTGCCTACGATGAAGTCATCCATCTTTGATCTTTTTCAAAGAAAAGATGTTAATAAAATTTGTAGAAAGGCTAATTATGGCATGAACCGCATTGCACTTGTCGTCATCGGATTCGCCCTTTTCATAATGGGTTTTCTGGCCCTTATTTTGGGCTTCATAGGCCTTGGCCTCTGGCCAATTTCCTTTTTCGATGAAAATGGCAGCCCTATAGTCGCCTTCGGGGTAAAAATGTTAATGGTTGTCCTGGGACTTGTATTGCTTTATATAGGCCGTATGCCACCGGAAGAAGCTTGAAAATCCAAAGGGTTGACAGAGTATGAGCTCAAAGCGAAATGTAAAGATGGATCTCGTATAAAAGAAAAAAGGTTACCCTTTACAAGGGTAACCTTTTAATTGGATTTGTCCTATGGGAAAATTATGTTTTCAGCGTATCGATGATCACTGCCGCCACTTTGTAGGGATCTGCGTTGGATGCTGGCCTCCTGTCTTCGAGGTACCCGTTCCATCCGGCATCCACGACACCAATCGGTATACGGATCGAAGCCCCGCGGTCCGAGACACCATATGAGAATTTCTTTATAGATTGCGTCTCATGAAGTCCGGTCAGCCGCTGGTCATTATCAGCGCCATAATTTGCTATAGCCTCTTTAATTCTGGGCCGCGGCCTGAATTTCTCACAGATCTCTTCGAATTTGGCCTTGCTGCCTGCTTTTCTTAAAACGCCGTTAGAAAAATTCGCGTGCATGCCAGATCCGTTCCAGTCTCCTTTCACTGGTTTGCAATGCCAGTTGACCCCTACGTCGTACTTCTCTGCAGTTCGTTCTAACAGGTATCTTGCCACCCATATCTGATCACCTGCATCTTTGGCACCTTTCGCAAATATTTGGAATTCCCACTGCCCCATCATAACCTCGGCATTGATACCTTCTACATTCAGTCCCGCATCAATACAAAGATCCAGATGCTCCTCTACGATTTCCCTTCCTATAGCTTTGCCAGCACCAACGGAGCAATAATAGGGTCCTTGAGGTGCGGGGTACCCGCTTTCCGGAAACCCAATAGGCTTCTGGGTATCAAGGTCCCATAAGGTATATTCCTGTTCAAAACCAAACCAAAAATCCTCGTCGTCATCATTTATCGTAGCTCTTCCATTGGAAGGATGGGGCGTGCCGTCAGCACTCAAAACCTCACACATGACCAAATATCCATTCCTGCGGTCAGGATCAGGATACAATGCCACCGGCTTTAAAAGGCAATCTGAAGAACCACCCGGTGCTTGCTCGGTAGAAGATCCGTCAAATGACCAAATCGGACAATCCGACAGCTTTCCACCAAACTTGGATTCATCCAAAATCTTTGTCTTGGCCCTGATCGACTGGGTGGGCTTGTAGCCATCGAGCCAAATGTATTCCAGCTTAACT